>CAUZAY010000018.1:0-25229 GCA_963577695.1 Vicinamibacteria bacterium
CGAAATCGACTCGTTCTTCCTCCACCGACTCCCGTTCCTTCGCAGGTTCGCCGTGATGGAGCATATCGGCGTGGGTCTGCTGGCACGGTACGTTCGCGGCGTGGTCATGCTTCAAGTCGACGGACAACCGATCGAGATAGACCTCGGAGGACTGCAGATTACCAGCGGCGTGCGCTTCCGGTTCTAAGGTTTTCTGACGAGGCGTCCGTCTGGCGGCGTTGCTTCGTCGGTCACAGCCCACCTGGCTGCTCCCTCCTCACGCCTGACCAGACAGACGTCTCGTCAGAAAACCCCCGCGGACGTTTTGCGGCGTTGCCAGCCCGTGGACGTCCAGCCTCGGGCACCAACTGGGCGTCGGCAATGTCGTGTCGTCATTCGTGTTCTCGGAAGACGACGCCACGCACCGGCAACCACCGCGCAGCGCCCACCGACACGTGCTTGCCTACCTCGCCAGGAGTTCGATCAGCGACAACGGGTCGACTCGGGCGCCGTTCAGACGCAGGGTCCAATGCAGATGCGGGCCGGTCACGCGACCGGTCGCGCCAGCCTGACCGACGGTCTGGCCTGGTTCGACCAGGTCTCCCTTGTCGACCAAGATCTTCGAGAGGTGGGCAAAGTAGGAATACAGCCCCCAACCATGGTCGAGGATGACCGAACCACCGGAGAAGTAGGTATCGCCAGTCAGCACCACCCGACCCACGTTCGGCGCGACGACCGGAGTGCCCTCGGCCGCCCGGAAGTCGGCGCCGCTGTGGGGATTCCGCGGTTGGCCGTTGAACACGCTGCGGCTGCCGAACGCGCTCGTGGCGCGTCCCGGCACCGGGGTGCCCCAGGGGCCACGCCACAGGCGTTCGTCCGAGGCACTGGCGAAGATGGCCTGCTGCTCTTGGGACTCGCGCGCGATCCGAGCGCTGACGTCGGGGGGCGGTTCGACATATCGCGGCGCCACGGTGAGTTGCCGCGTCGGATACGCCTTGTCCTCGACCACGAGCGGGTAGTCGCGCTCGACCGGAGTACCAGCGACCGGCGTGATCTGCAGGGCCAAGTCGTAGGACCCGGGCTCGACCAGTAGATCGACGCCAACCAGACCCTCCCAGGACGTATCGTCGGCCTGATAGAAACGCACGATCCCGCCAAACACGGCGCCCCGAATATCGGACACCGGCACCGACGGCACGACCCTGACGAGTACCGCTTCGCCCGGGAACACCCCGCGTGCTTGATGGGTAATCTCAGCCCTGAACGACTGGGCCGCGGCCGGGGTCGGGAGCCAGAGCAACGCGAACGCCACCGTCCTGATCAGGGCACTCCACACCGCAGGGCGGAGGGCCGCATGACTCGGACGGGGTGGCATCGGATGCGTGAACACGGAACTACTCCAAGCGACGAGTGGTGTATCGCTCCGCGTTAGCCGCCGAACAGCGTCAGGTCGAACACGCGGGCCATGATGAGAATGATCGTCAAGCCGGTGAACACCGCCAGACTCAGCCAACTGAACCAGATGACCGGCTTCGACGGATAGAACGCCGTGTCCGTTTTCGGAATCACGGTGAGGCAGTAGTACAAGTTGAGAAAAAAAATAATGGGCGCGATAAAGAACGCCAGCGCCGACGATACCAGCACCAGGAACACCGGCCGCGGCACCCCCGCAATGATCAGCGTGGCGGCGATCAACGAGTAGAACATCGTGATCCGGTAGATGTTGTACTCGGACGACGCCGTTCCCCGGTGCGCCGTGGTCAACTCGTGCGCCGCGATGCCCGGCAACGCCGCGGTCGTCCGGAAGAGGTTACGACAACAGGCCGCGACCACTCTGGGCCACCCATCGAAGTAGTTGAACGCGGTGGAGAACGTGGCCGCGAACGCCCCACCCAGAAACACGAACATCATCCCAGGGCCCACACTGTCGGTGAAGATGCGCGCGATCTCGCCAATGACACCGGTGCCCGACACGTCGCTTGGATAGAGCCACACGGCCGCCAACAGCAGAAAGATAGTCGCCAACAAGAATGACACGATGTGGCCAAGCGTGAAGTCGAGAATACCGATGCGGAACCAGCGCCGGCAGTATTCCTGCGCGTGCGCGGGCAGCTTCGACACGTCGACACTCAGATCGGACTTGGTCGAGCTGAACGCATCGAAGGGGCGCGCCAGACCCTGCTTTTCAAGCTCCTCACGAATCCGCCCCATGCCGACCCGTTTCGCTTTCCCCCACTCAGAGGCCTGGAGCGAAACGTCCATACCAGTCGGCAGCAGTCCAAGAAAAGCGGCAATGATCAGCCACGACCCGCCCGGGATCCGCACCCTGAAGAATTCTCCCATCGCCGACAGCGGCGCCGGCTCGACGGCGTAGACCCCGACGGTCGAGACGAACAAGATACCGGCCAGTATCTTAGTAGACAGCTCGACGATGGCGTAGCGACCGTACAGGATGATGGTCACCGCCAGGGCGCCCAGCCCGAGTCCATACACCCAACTCGACAAACCGAGTCCGAGATACTCGGAAAACACGAAAAACAGGACCGCCGCGGCCGCCGCCAGTCGGCCAGCCTGACCCAGCGCGCACTGAATCAGCGTCGTAACGAGGACATACCAGACCGGCCACTTGCCGGGCGCCGTGGAGTAGGCGTCGAGCATGCTCCGACCGGTCGCGTTTGTGAACCGGAACGCCATCTCGAAGCCGTAGTACTTGAAGATATAGGCGACCGGGATACACCAGAGCAACGCGTACCCGAACCGTCCACCCGCCGCGGGCGCGGTCACCAGGTGGCTCGTGCCGATACCCGTCATCATCAGAATGAGACCCGGACCAAAGTGGCGGAGCATACCGCGAGGACTGGTTTCCGGCAGCGGAAGCGAGTTGAACCCGTCTGACTTGTCCGACATGCGCGTCATCCTACCAGAGTCGGAAGCACGATCCGGAATCGCGAGTGAGACGTCTGAGATTGAGATCGAGTGGCGGGGCCGCACGGTCGATCCGGCGGGACGGAGGCGGTAAGATGGCTCCGAAGCTCCGGGGCGCGGACTCGCGTCGGAGCCGGGAGGACGCCATGCGCGAACACCGACATTCCAACCGAACGGGCGGGCGCGCCGCGAGCCGCTCGGTGGCCGCGGTGCTGATCATATTCATGATCGGGTGCGCGTCATCGATCACCCGAGATACCGAACCGGGGCGCGACGCGGCGGGCAACATGGGAGCAGTCACCGCCGGTCACCCGCTCGCGGCGGAAGCCGGTCTGGCCGTCTTACAGTCCGGCGGACTGGCGATGGATGCCGCGATCACCGCCGCCGCCGTGCTCGCGGTCGCCCGCCCGCACATGAACGGGATCGGCGGCGACATGTTCCTGCTGTATCACGACTCGGCCACCAGGCTCACCTATGCGCTCAACGGCTCGGGCAAGTCGGGTAGCGCGAAAACCCTCGAGGAACTGAAGGCGGACGGCCTGGACCACATGCCGAGCTCCGGTCCACTGAGCGTCTCGGTGCCAGGTGCGGTCGGCGCCTGGTCTGAAGCGTTGCGCCGCTTCGGAACCATCTCGTTCGCGGATGCCCTGCAACCGGCGTTCAGTCTGGCTCAGGCCGGTCTCCCAGTGTCCGAACGACTGGCGGCGGACATCGCCGGCGCCGAAGCAAAACTCCGAGAGGAGCCGGAAGCGGCGCGGATCTTTCTCCCCGGCGGACAGCCGCCTCGGCCAGGCGATGTCCTGGCGCGACCGGACCTGGCGCAGACCCTGCTGACGCTCCAGGAGAACGGCGCCGAGGAACTCTACACCGGGGCGCTGGGTCGCAAGGTCGTCCGTTTCATCCAGGACCGGGGCGGTCTGGTCAGACCGAACGACATGACCACGTACATGCCGGAGTGGACGCAGCCGATCAGCGCTCGTTATCAGGGGTTCGAAGTGCAGGTCGTCCCCCCGAACAGCCAGGGGGTCACGCTACTCGAAGAACTCGCGATGTTGCAGCACCACGACCTGACCGCCCTCGGACACAACAGCCCCGACTATCTGCACACCATCTCCGAGGCAATCAGACTGGCATTCGTCGACCGCGACCATGAGGTGGCTGACCCGCGCGCCATGCGTGTCACGACCGACGACCTGCTCGAGCCCGCTCGCATTCGGCAGCTCGCGGGTTCGATCAACCCCGGTGGCCGCGCGCCGTCGCTCGACGTGGCAACCAGTCCAGACCACCCGAACACCGTCTACGTCATCGCCGTCGATCAGTATGGCAACGTGGTGTCGCTGATTCAGAGCCTGTTCGCCACCTTCGGATCGGGGTTGGTCGTGCCAGAAACTGGCATCGTGCTGCAGAATCGTGGGTCGCTTTTCCGGTTCGAAGAAGACCACCCAAATGTCTTCGCGCCGCGGCGACGACCGTTCCACACCCTGTGCCCCGTCATTGTGCTCAGCAACGATCTGCCCTGGCTCGCCGTCGGCACCCCGGGCGGCGACGGCCAGACCCACACCCTCACCCAGGTCATCAACAACATCGCCGTGTTCGGCATGACCCCCCAGGAGGCGATCGACGCCCCGCGGCTCCGCCGTCTGAACGACGGGTCATTGGCGATCGAGGAAGCGGTGCCCCAGGAGGTCCGCGACGCCCTCACAGCTCGCGGCTACACGGTGCACGCCCGCAGCGGCCTCACCGCCGAATTCGGCGGCGCGCAGGCGGTGCTGGTCGACCAGATCTCCGGCAGCCGACGCGCCGGCGCGGACCGCCGACGTGAAGGCTGGGCGGTGGCGTACTAGTAGCCCGAGGTCTCGCCCGCTTTGACCGCCTCCGGAACCGGGGCTTGATACAGCACCCGGCCAACAAAAAATGGGCCCATGTCCTGGATGTATTCGGAGGTCTGCACGGTGGGGCGCATGTCCTTGACCAGCTTGGAAAGAGGATAGAGTTCGGGGCCGATCAGACCGATGACGAACTCGTTGTCGTCGCGGTCGAGGCCGTGGCATTCGAGTCGAACGTCGACCGCGAGTCCCAAGTTGCCGTAGCCGCGGCCGACCGTCCCGTGCTCCATGAGGATGCGGCCCTGGTCGCCCCGTGGAAGGCGGTTGAACGCGCCGGTCCGACGGAGTGGATACCAGATGCCCCACGGGTAGTCGGGGTTCAGCGCATGCCGCCGCACTTTGTGCAGCAGAAAGTCCGTCAGGTCCGCTTCGCGACCACCCGCATAGGTCCGACCGATCATCGTGAAGTCGGGCAGCGGCGTGAGTTCGGCGAAGGCCGGCCCGGTGAGCAACGCCCGACCGGCGTCCGCGAACAGGTTCGGGTCCTCCGACATCAGCACCACGCCGACCCCTCGTGGATCGTTGAGATTGGCGTAGACCACGGCTTCGAGCCCGCTGTCGCGCACGGCCGAGACCACCGCACCGGTATCGAGACAGTCGGTGAAGACGTGCAGTTGCACGAACAACCGCGTGTCGAGGGTCTGCGGTTCGCCGCGCACGGTCGCACCATGTTCGACAAGGTCGGGCACGAACGTCTCCATCGTGGATGGAGGACGACCGCCGTGGGTGGGAGGAGCCAGAGGAGCGTCAGTCTTCTCAGTCATCGTCTAGGTGATGTCCTTCACAAACATGGGGCGACCATTCTACCCGAGTCAACGTCCTACTCTGTGGCGCCGGTTCCTTGCTGGTGTGGTTCGGCGGCGGGTCACCTCGACCGACACACGGGGCGCCCGTATTGCCGACGTCACCTCCCAGTGGTAGTGTCGATGTGACGCCCATGCGTATTCACGCGATCACCTTCGGAACAGCCTTGCTGCTCGTATCAGCCGTAGGGCTGATTCTGCCGGCCGTCAGCGCCGCGCAGGACCTCGCCGTGGCGGACGCAGGGGTTGGGGACTCCGCCGAACCGGTTGTGTCGCTGAACCTCGCCCGCGTGAAACACAGGCTGGCACTGTCGCGAGCACGCGAAGACACTGGTTCGCTGTTGCGTCTCGAGTACCGGCTGTCGGTCTTCGGTGTCGCCCCGGAGATCGAACTACTACAAGGATTCGACACCCAGTACGGCGCGGTGCCATTCGGCGGACCAACCCACGCCGACTTCAGGGACCTGTGGGAGCCGAAGGAGTTCAGGGCTCCGACCATTCCGCTGATGCCCATCCTTCGATGGACGTTCGGACGATAGCGACCCGCAGACCATCTTGCTACGCTCTGGTCACGGCGGACTTGTAATTTGGCCCCGGGCGACGGAAAATTGTCGTTCTGTGAGCCGGCAACGCCAGTGTGAGATCTTCAAAATCTTCGTAACACCTTTATACACATACATTTCAGCCATGCATCGGGCGTGGCCACGGCAACGCGCCGTGCGCCGGCGAGAGGTTCGTCACGCACCGGCCCTTTCGGAGCAGAGGTGACAGAGTGTCTACAGGGTTGAGTGTGTCCGGGGTAGATGGAATTGTCGGCGTCCTGGGTGACGACGCCACCCTGCTCGATCATGAGTGTCAGACAATTCCCGCATCGAGCCTGCACCTTCCGGGTCCAGACTTCATCGACCGCTGTGTCGCCCAGTCCGACCGACCGGCCCGGGTCCTCACGAGCTTGAGCGCGATGTTCGGATCTGGACGACTCGCGAACACCGGCTATCTGTCCATCCTCCCCGTCGACCAGGGCATCGAACATTCCGCCGGCGCCTCGTTCGCGCCCAACCCCGCCTACTTTGACCCAGCGAACATCGCCAAGCTGGCGCTGGAGGGCGGATGTAACGCGGTGGCGTCCACGCTGGGCGTGCTGGGTGCGGTGTCACGTCAGTATGCGCACAAGATTCCATTCATCATGAAGTTCAACCACAACGAGTTCATCTCGTACCCGAACTCGTTCGACCAGATCCGCTTCGCCAGCGTCGAGCAAGCGTTCGACATGGGTGCCATGGGTGTCGGGGCCACCATCTATTTCGGGTCGGAAGAATCGAAACGGCAATTAGTGGAAGTGTCGGAACTGTTCCAGCAAGCGCATGAGCTCGGTATGTTCACCGTGCTGTGGTGCTATCTCCGCAACTCCGATTTCAAGACGGCGGGGACCGACTATCACACGGCAGCCGACATGACCGGACAGGCGAACCACCTGGGCGTGACCATACAGGCCGACATCATCAAACAGAAGCTGCCGGAAACCAACGGCGGCTTCAATGCACTCAAATTCGGCAAAACCCACAAGGCCGTGTACTCAGACCTGACCACCGACCACCCCATCGATCTCACTCGCTATCAGGTGGCCAATTGCTACATGGGCCGGGCCGGTCTCATCAACTCCGGCGGTGCCTCGGGCGGCGAAAGCGACCTGCAGGAAGCGGTGAAGACGGCGGTCATCAACAAGCGCGCCGGGGGCACCGGTCTCATCTCGGGCCGCAAGGCGTTCCAGCGTCCAATGGCCGACGGCATTGCCTTGCTGAACTCGATTCAGAACGTCTATCTGGCCGACGGCGTCACGATTGCGTAGCGCTGTCCGGCTTGGTCATCCACAGATCGAGGCGGATCGAAAGTAGGAAGTACTTCTGGCGCAGCGCGACCACGCGGTCCGCATAGCCGTCTTTGGGTATCTCCCGCGACTTGAGCTGGGCGCTCAACGCGCGGAGCTCGTGACGGTAGAGGTCGTTCACGAACTCCTTGGCCAGAGCCGGCGAGGTACTGGAGGTGGGGCGTAGGCCGAATCGACCCAGTTCCTCAAGTATTCTCGGATGGTACGTGTAGGCCACGACAGCGAATTGTAACGTCGAGTCAACCTCGGCGGCCGCGGGGCGTGCGTTGTGGCGCACCCTAGCAGCCCGTGGTAGAAGTCGCGCGGCGCACCGAGAGCGGCGCTGGACCGGCCGGGCAAGTCGAGAAGAGGGAAAATACCGGCAGTATTTGACCGATGAACAACGCAGATCGGCCGGATTCAGCGTCGGTCGAATGCAGCGGGACTTCTACCACGGGCTGCTAGACTGACCGCATATCGCTATGAACCCGGAGCGAATCGGGGGTGGCGCCTCCGGGCTATCGAGGCGCGAATTAGTCATACGCTGCACTCGTCCGCTCGTCGCCCTATGGGTGGCGTTCGGATCGGCGGCGATTCAGGCTGCGCCCTCCCAGGCTGGCCAGCCTGTCGAACCGGGTACGGTCGACACCACCCTCAGACTCCCCGACCCCACCTACCCAGACGTCGTCGCTCTATCCACATCCGGCGACTACGCTGCGGCCTTGGCAACCCTGGACCGCGCCGTCGGCGACACTGTTCCTGAGCCGCTGGACGCCCTGGTCCTGCGCACCACACTGCTGAATGCAGCCAGGCAGTGGGCGGAGGCGGACGTTGCGTGGGGACAGGTCATCGACCGGGAGGTGTGGATGCGCACCTTCGCACGACGGGCGTTAGTCGCGAGCATGGCGGCCCGGGGCGAACCGACACTGGCGGCGCCACTCCTGGCCGAACTGCACGCCTCGGACCCAGTGCGGCACCTGGATCTCACGCTTGACGTCGCCGAGGCGCATCTCGCGCGAGACGAGTTCGACCGCGCGTCCGTCCTGTTTCGGCAGGCTCTGTCACAGCAACGACGCGGCGCGATGTCCGATCGGGCGCGGCTCGGGCTGGCCCGTGCCCAAGAGGGCGCCGGAGATCGAAGTGGCGCGATCGCCACGCTGCGCGAAACCCAGCTCGAACACCGGACGGGTGCCGGCTACGCCGCGGCCCTATCGGCCGAGCGCCGTCTGAGCGAGCGGACCGGAACACAACCCGCCCCGTTCACCGTTAGCCAGTACCGCACGTTGACGGGGCGCCTCCGCGGGTATTCGCGCTACGCCGAAGCGGCCGCGATCATCGACGCCTGGCGGGCCGTGGCACCGGACACCGAGGCGCGACTCGACTTCGAGTTGATCGGAGTGCTCTACGATAGCCGTGCGAACCAGGAGGCGGTCGCACAGTGTGCCGCCTTCGTCTCGCGTCATCCGTCGAGTCCGCTCCTGCCGGGCGTCAGACTGACCGAGTTCCGGCTGGCGGTCCGGATGGGGAACACCGACGCGGCCCGTCGCCTCGGGCTCCGCCTGTTCGACGGCGGGGTACCCGGGGCCACGGCAGAGCAACAGTTCAGTGCCGGTGAACTGCTCGCGGCGTATCTGGTGGCCGTGGGCGACGTGGAGGACGGCCTCGACCTGTATCGTCGGCTATTTCGGCGGGCTCCGGGCGCTGACCCTCAGCGGATGATGCTGTGGAAGGCGGGGGTCGCCGCGTTACGAGCCGGTGAGAACGACCGCGCCCTAGTCAACCTCCGCGCCCTGAACCAACGGGGACCGACCGGCGACCTGCGGCCGGCTGGACAGTACTGGCAGTCGATCGCCGAAATGCGGACCGGAGAGCTGGAAGCCGCGACCCGTGGCTTCCGCTCGCTGGTCCAGACCCAGCCGTACAGCTATTACGGATTGCAGGCCCGAGCGCGGCTGGCGGCACTCGGCGATGAAGCGGCGGTCCCGGCGCCACAGACCCGTGAGTTTCCTGCCCTGGCTGTCGAAGAATCCTCGCAATCCAGAGCCGAGTTCAGGGCCGCGATGACACTGGCGCGAGCGGGTCTGATCGTGGATGCTGCCTGGTATCTGCGGCGACTCGTCGAACGGCGCCGCGGCGACCGCGGCCTGGCGCTGCTGGCGGCTCGCGCCTCGGCCAAGGCCGGTGACCATCGCGCCGTCGCGCGTCTCCTGGCGAACGACTTCGCCGGCTTCCTGCAGCGCCCGGCCGACGCCCTGCCGGACGACTTCTATGCCCTGGTGTATCCACGCCCGTTCCTCGACGTGGTCGAACGAGCGGCCGGCGGGCGCGACCTCGACCCGGCGTTCATGTTCTCGCTGATGCGGCAGGAGTCGCGTTTCGACCCCAACGCGCGATCGTTCGTCGGCGCCCTCGGGCTCTTTCAGATCATGCCCTACAAGGCGACGGAACTCGGTCCACGCGCCGGGCTCGACGGACTGTCAGCGGCCGACTTTGAGGATGAAACGGTGTTGCTCCAACCTCCGGTGAACGCGGCGATCGCGGCCACGCTGGCCGGTGATCTGTTCGCGATGTTTGACGGCGCCCTGGCGCCGGTGATCGCCTCCTACAATGCGGGCGAGGAGCGGGTGGCTATTTGGTGGGAATCGGCTCGGGACCTGCCCGAGGATCTCTTCGTCGACACCATCCCGTACAGCGAGACCCGCCGGTTCGTCCGCGAGGTGCTAGCCAACGTGGCCGGATACCACCGAGTCTACGACTCGAATTCCGTCCCATAGGGCAGCCTCTGGTTCCGGCCGAACCTCTGTCACAGTGCGCCGTCTACGCGAACGGATCCTCGTCGGCCGACGGCCCGTAAATAGATGGGACCGGCACGTCGTTCAAGCGGAGATACACGCCAAGCTGCGCCCGGTGGTGGATCAAGTGATTCATCACGAAGCTGCGTATCATGGCAACCTGCGGCATGCTGAACGTGGTGAGCCCATTGTGGAGCAACGTCCATGGTTGCATCAGGGTCTCGTCGGTGGCACCCGCAATCGCAGCCCGGGCCTCCCCCACGTTCTTGTCAAATATCGCGAGCAGTTCGTCCACACTCGTCGGCGTCGGTGGCGGCGCCATCGGCTCACCACCCGGCGCCAGGTCCAGCTCGTCCGTGCTGATGGCCATCGACGCCCAGCCCACCAGGTTCGCGATGTGCCCGGCCAGCCACATCATCGACCCCGACTTCTCGTGCGGCTGCCAGTCGAACTTGTCGGCCGGCACCCGTTCCAACGTCTTCCGCACCCCGGCCATCTCCTGATCGAACTCCGGAAGCAACGCATCACTGATCGCCATGTGAGTCTCCTGTCTATGACAATCCGCCTCCGCGAGCGGCCAGGACCTGGCGACCAATCGAAAGCCCGTCGAAGCCCAACAGTGTACTCAGACGGGCGCACGACAATGCACGCCCCGCGGCCGCGTGGGGTTCGGGGCGCAGCCCCGTCTACGTACTAGAACCCGATAGCCGAGCTTGTTCGCCGCCGATCTTCGGCCGCCTCCAGCATGTCCTCGTCCGCGTTGTAGAGGATGGCCGACACCGCACCCTGCACACCGATCTCGGCCATGCGGTGGCCGCGCTGTCCGAGCAGCGCCAGGGTATCCGGCGAGAGCCCCCACCGCTCATGCCGTGTCTCGTCCGGCAGCCACTGGTGATGCAACCGGGGCGCATCCACGGCTTCTTGAATGTTCATCCCAAAGTCGACCACGTTCAGAATCGTCATCAGTACCGTGTTGATGATGGTCCGACCACCGGGGCTGCCGGTGACCATGACCAATTGACCCTCGCGCGCCACGATGGTCGGGGTCATGCTGGATAGCATCCGCTTTCCAGGCTCCGCCAGGTTGGGGCCGGTGCCGATCAGCCCCGTCTGGGTCGTCAACCCGGGGGCCGCATTGAAGTCGCCCATCTCATTGTTCAGCAGGAAGCCGGCGCCCGGCACGGTAATCTTCGACCCATACCCCTGCTCCAACGTGTAGGTGAGCGACACCGCGTTGCGCGCGCCATCAACCACCGACAGGTGCGTCGTCTCCTCGCTCTCGACCGGCCAGGAGAAACTGTCAGGTGACGACACCGAGGCCCGGTCGGAATCGATGGTCAACCGGAGCTCGGCGGCGTAGTCCTTCGATATCAATTGATCGATCGGCATGCTGGTGTTGAAGGCCGGGTCGCCCAGATTCTGAGCCCGGTCGGCGAAGGCCCGCCGCATCGCCTCGATGATGAGATGGGTGGTCGCCGCCGACCCGCTGCCGGACGCCGCCAGGTCATAGCCTTCCAGCACGTTGAGCATCTGGATGAGGGCCGCCCCGCCGGAACTCACCGGCGGCATGGAGATGATGTCGTAACCGCGGTAGGTGCCTGTCATCGGCGTGCGACGCACCGCCCGGTACGCGGCCAGGTCGGCCTGGGTCATGATGCCGCCGTTGGCCGCCATCTCGGCGGCAAGGAGTTCGGCCGTCTCACCGGTGTAGAACCCGGCCGGTCCCTGAAGCGCGATCCGCGAGAGTGTCCGCGCCAGATCCGGCTGGCGAAGCGTTTCGCCGACCCGGTAGGGCTGACCCTGGTTCGAAAACTGCGCCACTGACGCGGGGTAGTCCGCCATCCTCGGCAGGACGGCGGCCAGTGAGCGAGCCAGAGAGTCCCTCACCACGAACCCGTCGCGCGCCAACGTCATCGCCGGCTCAACTAGACGCTCCCACGACAGCGACCCGTGCTCTGACCAGGCCTGATGCAATCCCGCCACGGTCCCCGGCACGCCGACGGCCAGATGGCTGTTGTGGTGCACGCGCCGGTCGTACTCGCCCCCACGCATGAACATCGTGGGCGTCGCCGCGGCCGGCGCGGTTTCTCGAAAGTCATACGCCACCGCGTCGCCCACGGCCGGCCGGTAGACCAGAAACCCGCCACCGCCGATATTGCCAGCCGTGGGATAGGTGACCGCCAACGCAAACGCGGTCGCGACCGCCGCGTCCACCGCGTTGCCCCCGTCCCGCAACACCTGATCGCCGACGCGCGAGGCCAGTGCGTCCTGCGACACCACCATCGCCTGCCGAGCGCGGATCGGGCGCGTGCTCCCCACCAGGGGCGTCGGCGCGAGCGCCACCCACGCGACCGCAGCGGCTCCCACGATGCCGCAGGTGAACGCTCGTCGCTTCCGGATAGTCATGTCGTCATGATCGCATACACTTTTCGAACGAATCGAGGAGTTCTCTTCATGCTGAACCGCCACACCCGTACCGCAGTCGCAGCACTGGCCGTCATCGCCGTCGCGCTGTCCGCGTTGTCCGCCGGTGCCCAGAATCGCGGACTCGTGCCGGACGACTTCTACCGCGAGATCGGTGTCGGTGAGGTCGCCATCTCGCCGGACGGCGCGCTGGTCGCCTTCACCGTCACCACCATCGATGAAGACGCCAATCGGCGGCACCGGGAGATCTGGATGCAGGAGCTCAGTGGCGGGCAACCGTCCGGTGACCCATTTCGGTTTACCGACCCGACACGCGAGGCCAGCGCACCCGTCTGGTCACCCGATAGCCGCCTCCTGAGCTTCCAATCACCCCGTGGCGAGACAGACAGCGATGACACTGCGGACAGCAACCCCACCTGGTTCGCCCGCGTCACATTCCCGGGTGGCGAGGCTTTTCAGATAGAGGGCGTCGACCGCGCCCCGGTCTGGTCGCCGGACGGCCAGTGGATTGCCTTCCTCAAACGACCGCGCGACGCCACCGATGGTGTGGCCGCAGAACGACAGGGCTGGATCGCGCCGGATGCCATCACCAACACGCTGAGTGCCGAGCGTTTCGACGGGCGCGTCATTACCACCATGACCTACAAGCGCGACGGCACACTGACGCTGTTGCCACATCCGTCGACGCCCGCCAAGCGACAGCTCTTTCTCGTGCCGGCGGAAGGCGGACCGGCGGTCCAGCGCACGGACCTGGCGTTCGACGTCGGCGAGCTCGTCTGGTCGCCGGACGCCCAGCGACTGTATTTCACTGGCGACGCGCTCGAGGATGACGAGTACGGCGACGATCTCACCACTGACATCTACGTCATCGACCGGGAGACGGGCGACCCACACAATCTGACCTCGAACCCAGGCGACGAGTTGTCGCCACACGTCTCCCCGGACGGCACCGCACTCACGTTCCTGCACACGCGCGCTCGAGGCGAGGAGACCGACGTCCGGGTGGTCGACCTGACCGCCGACGGCAGGGTGCGTGGGCTCCCGCGGACCCTGACGTCCGACTGGCCGTTCGTGCCCGGCGCGCCGACCTGGGCCCCCACCGGCGACGCGGTCCGCTTTCTCGCGGGCGTGCGGGGGAACCGGCATCTGTACGAGGTGACCGCCACCGGTGATCTCATTCGCCAGGTCACGAGTGGAGACCGAGACGTTCAATCGCTCTCGGCCTCGAGCGACGGTCTGGTCATGGCCTACAGCGCGTCTGACGTCGTGACCCCGGCGGAAGTATTCGTCAACCGACGCGACGGCAGCGGCCAACGCCCCGTCACCTCGTTCAACGAGGAGTGGCTCGCCGAGGTCAGCCTCCAACCGGCCGAGAAACTCGCCTGGACGCTGACGGACGGCAGCCAGGTCGAAGGCTGGCTCATCAAGCCTGTCGGGTACGAACCGGGCCGGCAGTACCCCATGATTCTGAAGATCCACGGCGGCCCGTACGGGGCGTATCGCAACACGTTCTTCAGGACGTTCCACGTGCTGTCGAACGCCGGCTTCTTCGTGTTGTACACGAACCCGCGGGGGTCGACCGGGTACGGCCACGACTTCATGTACGCCACGACGCCCGGCTGGGGTGAGATCGACGCGGAGGACTATCTGGCCGGTGTCGACATCGCACTCGAGGCGTATCCGGACATCGACCCGGACCGAATCGGCGTCTCGGGCGGTAGCTATGGTGGCTTCATGACCAACTGGCTCACCGCCACGACCAACCGATTCGCCGCCGCCGTCACCAGCCGCTCGATCGCCGACTGGACCAGTCTATATGGTTCAACCGACGCCCAGTCGTTGTTGGACTTCGCGTTCGAGGGCCCGCCATGGGAGCAGCGAGAACTGTACGACCGGCTGTCGCCGATCACGTATGTCGAGAACGTCACCGCCCCGACGCTCGTCATCCACAGCGAGAACGACTATCGCACGCCCATCGGGGACGGCGAGAAGTGGTTCATGGCCCTGAAGAAGCGACAGATTCCGACCGAACTGGTGCGATATCCCCGATCGAGTCATGGATTGTCGAGGTCAGGTGAGCCCTGGCTGTTGGTCGACCGATTGGAGCGCATGCGGAGCTGGTTCACGCACTGGCTGATCGAGCCATCCCCGCCACGGTGAGGCTTGGGGGCGGCGACGATTGCTACGGCAGCGCGCCTCAGCGGGACATGGCCCGCGCCATCTCTCGCATCATCTCCGCCGCGGAGATACCGGTCCAGCAGTGGCCCCGGTCCGGTCCATAAGCGAACCGCGCGTCGAGTGGTGGCTTGGTCGCGAGAAACTGGTCGAAGAGATGGACGGCATCGTTGAGAAAGTAGTCGTCCATCTCGCCCACCCAGATGTTGAGTTTCCCTCGTAACTGGGGCGCCAGCGCGTCCCAGTCACGCTCGAGCCGCAAGCGGAGGTCGTAACGCTCCCAGTGGCGAGCCACGGCCCGGTTGATTCTCCCGGTCTGCGGATCCCAAAGCGGCACCGGCCGGCCGTCCGCCCCACGCGGTCCATAGGTGGCGTTCCAGGCGCCCCACTGGCGGCCGGAGGCTGTCCAGCTGTCGCCGACGCCGAGCACATTTTCCATCCGCAGTTCATGACGCATCGTGAAGCGGACACTGCCGTCGAGGTTGCGCGCGCTCGGCAGGTCGACGCCCCGTTCGTCGACATACGCGCTGTCGCCGGCATAGACGTCCACACGCTGGAAAGCACGAAAGTCGACGCTGTCGGGGCAGGACGCCCAAGCGCCGTTGAAGACGTCGGGATAGAACATCTGCAGCGCGAGTGAGACCCAGCCGCCAGTCGAAGCCCCGTCGAGAACCCGCGTGTGGGGCGCCCCAACCCCACGGAATTCGCGCTCGATGTATGGGACCAGCTCCTGCGTCACGGCGTCGCCGAATGGACCGTTGTTGGCAGAGTTGACCTGATACGGGTCGCCGAATGGACCGGCGCCATCGAGATGCAGCAGCACCATGCGCGGCGCGTCGGACGCGGTCCACGCCGCTCTGAAGGACGACCCGGGCCGCATCATCGATTGGACCTCAGTGTAGCGGTCTCCGTAGCCTCCGATGCGGACTCGAAGCGGGTAACGGCGGTCTGTCTCCTGGTCGTACCCGACGGGAAGGATGACGCCCGCGCGCAGATGGATGGGACGGCCGTGGAACGCGGACAGCAGCTCGGACCGGAGCTTGATGAACCGCAAGAACGGCGTGTCCGGCGGCAACGCCTCGTCGGGGACGCGCCGAGTCAGCGTCAAACGAACCGGGGCGGCACGCGGCGGGCCAAAGGTGACACGCACGGAATCGCTGTAGAGGTTGCCGGGCGCGTCGGGGGCCCGGAGGTCGCGGTTGGTACTGAGAACCGCCTGCACCCGATAGTCGCCGGCTGGCAAGTCATTGAAGCGTTCGAACGGAAAGATCGCAGCCGCGGCCGCATCGACGATGACCTGGGCGCCGGGGACGAGGGCGGGGAGGTCGGCGCCGAGGGTGGGTACGGCGCCGCGGCCCGCGCGTCCGATGAAGCGTCGCGGCTCGACCCGGTCGCTGGAGCCGCCCACAACACCGACGAGGACGACGAGCAGACGACCGGGCGGCTGCGCTGGCAACGATGGATCGAGCGTGACTTCGAAGCGCAGACCGGATGACGGCTGGGCCGCCAGACTGACCGCACCAAGAATTGTGAGCGCGAGAGCCGAAATCGTGCGCCGGAGCATGGCTGTCAGCATCAGCACACATCGACGGGCCTTGCGTCGGCGCGAGGCCGTCCGTCCCTCAACCGCGGAGAGGACATCGCCACATCTCCGACTATCATAGTGTGCGTACTCGGGGGCATGACCTCCGCGTGCGCGACCCGCCACCGCGCGGGAGTAGAATAGGGGCCCTCAGCACCTGGTCCGCATTGATCTGGAGCGGCGATTTAATGACGAAGCGTGTTGGTCTTCCTGCGATCCTCACGGTGGCATTGTTTGGCGTAGTCGCGGCCTGCGCCCCGCCCAGCGGCGGCGGCTTGACCCAGCGCTTGTCTGTCGCCACCGGCGGCACGGGGGGCGTGTACTATCCCTACGGTGGCGCTGTCGCCCAGGTCATCAGCGACCACGTCGACGGGGTCGAAGCGACGGCAGAAGTGACGGCCGGCACGGTCGACAACCTGAAATTCATCGCCAATCAGGGCGCCGACCTGGCGTTCGCGCTGGCGGACTCGCTGGATGATGCAGCGGCCGGTCGCGGTGTCTTCGCCGACTTCGGCGCGGTCCCGGCGCGAGCCATCGCCGTGCTCTACGACAACCTGAATCAACTGGTGACGCTGGAAGGCAAGGGTATCGAGACGGTCGCCGATCTCCGCGATCGGGTCGTGTCGACGGGTGCTCCCGGCAGCGGCACCGAGATCACGGCGGTGCGCGTGCTCGAGGCCGCCGGGTTGAGCCCCGGCACCGACATTCGCCAGCAAAGCCTCGGCGTCTCCGAGTCAGTCGACGCGCTGAAGGACGACAAGATCGACGCGTTCTTCTGGAGCGGCGGCATCCCCACCGGCGCGGTGCTCGATCTGGCATCGACCCCGGGACGTACGGTCAAGCTCGTGTCGAACACCGACACGCTGCCGTTCCTGCACGAGCACCACGGCGACTCGGTGTATCACGGCGTAACGATTCCGCGAATCACGTACCCCGGCATGGCGGATGACGCCGAGGTGGTCGGCGTCGCCAACGTGCTGGTGGCCCACGAAGCGATGTCCGAGGACTTGGCATACCGGATTACCCAGGCACTCTTCGAGCATCTGGACCAGCTCGGCGCGGTGCACGCGGAGGCGGCCAAGCTCTCTCTCGAGAGCGCCGTGCTCGGGTCCACGGTGCCGTTCCACGAAGGCGCCATCCGCTACTACCGCGAACAGAACGCCTGGCCGGAATAGGCCGAGGCCCCGGAGCCCCTTCTCTGGCGAATCTACCTGTCCCGCAGATCGACCCCCGCGACGATCCAGACGCCGAAGTCCAGACCAGACGTCTGACCGGTGTCACCGAGCGGCTGGTCACCGTGCTGGCGGCGGGATTGTCGGTGTACGCCCTCTACTGGACAGTGCGCATCGTCCCGGCGCAGATCTATCGCGTCAGCTTTCTGCTCCTCTCCCTGGTCCTGACCTTCATTCTCTATCCCGCGCGGTCGGTGTCGCGGGCACGGGTAGCGGCACTCGATTGGGCTCTGGTCGCCGTCACGGTGGCGGTGCTGGCCTATCCGATCTTCGACTTCCAAGAGTTCGTGCGTCGGGCGGCGACTCCTACCGGACTCGACATCGCCTTCGGGGCCATCACCACCCTGCTCGTGCTCGAAGCCACGCGGCGCACGGTCGGCTGGATTCTCCCCGTCACTGCCGTCACGTTTCTGCTGTATGGCTACTACGGCCCCTACTTCGAACTGATCGGCATGGAGCTGTTCGCGCACCGCGGCTATACGCTGGCACGGCTGGTCGGCACCCTGTACATGACCCTGGAGGGCATCTTCGGGGTCCCCCTAAACGTGGCCGCCACCTATATCGTCCTCTTCACGATATTCGGCGCCATGCTGCAACACTCGGGCGCGGGGCAGTTCTTCATCACCTGGACGATGTCCGCCTTCGGCCGCTCCAAGAGTGGCGCCGGACCTGGCCGTACGGTCGCCATGTCGGGATTCCTGCTCGGCACGGTGTCCGGCAGCGGGGTCGCCACCACGGTGACGCTCGGGGCGGTGGCCTGGCCGATGCTGCGACGCGCCGGGTTCTCGCCGGAGGTCGGGGGAGCCATCCTCTCGGCCAGCGGCATCGGCGCCATCATGGCGCCGCCCACCATGGGCGCCGCCGCCTTCCTCATCGCCGAGTTCCTGAAGGTGACCTACCTGCAGGTGATCTTGATGGCCATCGTACCGGCCGTGCTTTACTACCTGTCCATTGTGTTGATGATCGAGGCCGACGCCCGGCGACTCGGCACCCAGGCGGTCGATGTGGACCTGCCGTCGGTCCGAGAACTGACCCGACGATCGGGCTATCAGTTTCTGCCGCTCATCGCCATTGTCGTGCTCCTGGTGTCAGGCACGACCCCCTTCCGCGCGGTGTTTCTGGCGACGATGCTGGCTATCGCGCTCAGCTTCGTCCGGCGCGAAACCTCCCTGAGACCGAAGCGGCTCGTCACAGCCCTTGAAACCGGCGGCCGTGCGGTGCTCGGGGTGGTCGCCACCACCGCCACGGCCGGCGTCATCGTCGGCGTCGTCACGTTGACCGGACTGGGCCTGAAGATCTCGAACATCATCGTAGATCTGGCCGGCGGCAGCGTCTTCTTCACGGTGTTCTATGCGGCAGTGGCAGTCTGGATGCTGGGGCTGGCCGTGCCGGTCACCGCCTCCTACATCATCGCGGCGGTGATGATCGCGCCAGCCCTGACCGAGGTCGGGGTGCCGGAGGTGGCGGCGCACATGTTCATCTTCTACTACGCGGTGCTGTCCGAGGTCAGTCCACCGACGGCCTTGTCGCCGTTCGCGGCGGCGGCCATCACCGGTGGCAACCCGTTCAAGACAATGATGCTGACCTGGAAGTACACCCTGCCGGCGTTCCTGGTACCGTTCGCATTCACGTTGAGTCCGGAAGGGCTTGGCGTGCTGCTCCAGGCGCCGCTGGTGGACACCGTCAAGACCGTGTCGACCGCCGTGATTGGCATCCTGGCGCTGGCGATGGGGTTTGGCGGGTGGCTGCGACAGGCGGCTACCATGGTCGAGCGGACGATCGCAGTGACCGGTGGGTTGTTGCTGTTTTACGCGACCACGATGACCGACCTGGCCGGCGCGGTGCTATTCGTCGCCGCGATCGCGATACACCTGAGTCGCACGAAGGGCCCCGCCGCGGCCGCATAGTGGCCCCGTACACTCGGGAACTGACCAGAGCCTGTCAGAGGATGACCCGGCAAGACAACCGCTCCAGATGACGCTGAAACGGAAGCTCGTCTATACGGTGGTAGTTTTCCTCCTGTCGCTGGTGCTGGCGGAAGTCGCCGTCCGTGCGGCGGTCACGGTGCTTCGACGCCCGCTGGTGTATGAAACTGATGTGGAGCTCGGCTACCGGCTTCGGTCAGACCTCAACGTGTGTCGCAACCTCTATGGCGTGACCTGGTGCTTCAGAACCGACCGGGCGGGCCGTCGGGTAGTCCCGGACAACCCAAGCCCAGACGAAGCGACAACCGTCGTCCTACTGGGCGACTCTTTCGCCTTCGGCGAGGGTGTCAACGACAACGAGACGGTCGCTGCGCATCTGGCTCGAAGCGGATTCCACGTTATCAACCTCGGCGTGCAGGGTTACGGCACCAATCAGCAGTTGATGGCGTTTCGTCGGTTTCTGGAGAACGAGAAGGCCGACTACGTCATCACGCTCACCTATACAAATGACATCGAAGACGTGTTGTCCAGCTACCAGCACCGGCGACACCGACCGACAGCATCCCTGATCAATCGGGATCTACGTCTCGACGACTTTCATCCACCGCTCACGGACTACCTGGCTGACTACAGCTACGTCAGTGCGCTATCGCGCTACTTTCTCAACCAACCCAAGAGGCACCCTGGCGACGGACAGGCCATCGTGGCGGCGTGCCTCGCCGCGATCCAGGCGGAGGCACGACAGGTCGGCATCATTCCGAAGCTTTTTTTTCACGACACAAGACAGGCGAAGGTCGTACCGCGGCTCTTTGACGCGTTCGAAAAACTCGACCTTCCCGTCGCCGATCTGACACCGACTCTGCTCGCGGACCAACACGGAGTAACCGGCCCGGACGGTAGGCACTGGAACGCACTCGAGCATCGAATCGTCGCCAACGAAATCCTGGCGACCGATTGGACTACTCCCTAGGTTTTCGACGAGGCGTCAGCGAGGCGCGCACGTGCGCGCCGAGGCTGACGGGAGCAGCAACGCAGCCCGACACCCTCGGGCCCATCCCAGTTTTCCTGGTCAGGCGTTCGCCTGGCAAGGCGCAAGAAGGGAGCAGCCAGGCAGGCTGTGACCGACGAAGCAACGCCGCCAGGCGGACGCCTGGCCAGGAAAACTAGGCGCGCACCAGGCGGCGGTACTTGATACGGTGCGGACGGTCGGCGGCCGAGCCAAGCCGGCGGCGACGGTCGGCCGCATAATCCTGGTAATTGCCCTGGAACCAGACGACCTGGCTATCGCCCTCGAAGGCCAGAATGTGCGTGGCGATGCGGTCGAGGAACCAGCGGTCGTGGCTGATGACAACGACACAGCCGGCAAACTCCAGCAACGCGTCTTCGAGCGCACGCAGGGTGTCGACGTCGAGGTCATTCGTCGGCTCGTCGAGCAACAACACGTTGGCGCCGGTCTTGAGCAGCGTGGCGAGATGCACACGGTTCCGCTCGCCGCCGGACAGCTCGCTCACCTTCCGTTGCTGGTCCCGCCCCTTGAAGTTGAACCAGGAACAGTAGGCGCGTGAGGCGACCGTCCGGTTCCCCAGACGGATCTCCTCCTCGCCTTCGGAGATCACCTCCCAGACGGTCTTCTCCGGGTCGAGCTCGCGGCTCTGGTCGACATGGCCCAGCTTGACGGTGTCTCCAAGCGTGAGGGTGCCGGCGTCCGGGGTCTCTTCACCGGCGATCATCCGGAACATCGTGGTCTTGCCGGCGCCGTTGGCGCCGATGACACCGACGATGCCGGCTGGCGGCAACGTGAAGCTCAGGTCCTGAATGAGACACCGCTCGCCGTAGCCCTTCCGGATGTTCTTGACTTCGACAACCGCGTCACCGAGACGGGGACCGGGTGGGATGTAAATCTCGACCGTCTCGATCTTCGCGGCCACGTCCTGATTTAATAGTTCTTCGTAGGCGTTGAGCCGCGCCTTTCCCTTGGCCTGGCGGGCCCGCGGAGACATCTGAATCCACTCCAGTTCTCGTTGCAGGGTCCTTTGGCGCTTGCCAGCCTGCTTCTGCTCAACCCCGAGTTGCTTCTGTTTCTGGTCGAGCCAGGAGGAGTAGTTCCCCTCCCACGGAATGCCCTCACCGCGGTCGAGCTCGAGAATCCAACCGGCTACGTTGTCGAGGAAATAGCGGTCGTGCGTGATCGCCACCACCGTGCCCTTGTATTGCTGCAGGTGCCGCTCGAGCCAGCCCACCGTCTCCGCGTCCAGGTGATTCGTCGGCTCATCCAGCAACAGCAGGTCTGGAGACTGCAGCATCAGCCGGCACAGCGCCACTCGGCGCCGCTCTCCACCCGACAGGTTCTCGACCGACGAACGCGGCGGCGGGAGCCGTAGGGTGTCCATGGCCATGTCGACTCTCGAGTCGAGGTCCCAGGCGCCTTCCGCCTCGATCTCGTCTTGCAGGCGGCCTTGTTCGTCCATCGCCTCCTGGAGCTCGTCGCCGCTGAGGCCATAGTTGAAACTGGTGACCACCTCGTCGTAGGCCTTCAACAGTCCCTTGTGTTCGGCCACGCCCTCTTCGACGTTGCCCCGAACAGTCTTGGCGGGATTCAAGTGTGGCTCTTGCGGCAGGTAGCCGACCGTCAACCCGTCGGAGAGGAACGCCTCGCCGGTAAAATCGGTCAGCTCGCCGGCCATGATCTTCAACAGGGTGCTCTTGCCGGCCCCGTTGAGTCCGAGCACACCGATCTTGGCGCCAGGCAGGAAGGACAAGGAGATGTCTTTCAGCACCTCTTGCCCCGGCCCGTAGGACTTGCCGAGACGGTGCATGGTGTAAACGTATTGGTGAGCCATTCAGATCTTCCAGAGAACAGAAATCCGCCGCACGTCAGAGCCAGGAAAATGCGATACAGTCACGGTCGCCCGAGCGCGCGGTGCGGCACGACCCAGGGTTGTCCAACCGGGTCCCGCATCGGGCCCGACGGCGAACCAGTTTACTGCATGTCAGATTCGCCACCGGCGGCAGCCGCGCCGGAGGCCCTCACCCGGGAGTGAGTGTGAAGAAGCGTCGCGTGCTTGCCCTCCTGCACGAGTATCTGGTCCCTCCTGACGACGTCCGCGGCGTTGATGTGGTCAATGCCAGCTGGAAGACCGAGTATGACGTCACGAACACGCTGGCCGCGATGGGACACGACGTCTACGTCGTCGGCCTGGACGACCGGTTGGAGGTCATCACTGAGGCGATGGCGGAGTTACAGCCGCACCTCGCGTTCAACTTGATGGAGGCGTTTCACGAAGTCGGCACGTTCGACCAGAACGTGGTGAGTCACCTCGAACTCTTGCGGTTGCGCTATACCGGCTGCAACCCGCGCGGCATGATTCTGTCGCGCGACAAGGCGCTGGCAAAAAAAGTCCTGACCTACGACGGTATTCCGATTCCGGCGTTCGCTATCGTGCCAGTGGGTCGTCCGGCTCGTCGCCCGAGCCGCCTCACCTACCCGCTCATCGTGAAGTCCCTGACCCAGGATGCCTCCTACGGCATCTCGCAAGCCTCGGTGGTCACCAACGACACCAAACTCGCGAAACGTGTGGCGTATGTCCACGACGGGCTCGGCACCGACGCCATCGTCGAGCAATACATCGAGGGACGCGAGCTGTATGTGGGGGTCATCGGGAATGACCGGCTGCGTGCGTTCCCGGTCTGGGAGATGAAGTTCACCGCCATGCCGCGCGACCTGCACCGCATCGCCACCGAACGGGTCAAGTGGAGCGGGTCCTATCAGCAGAAGCACGGCATCCGCTGTGGCAGGGCTCGCCTGCCGCGTCGCGGCGTGGCGGAATATCTGCAGCACCTCGCCATCCGCACGTTTCACGCGCTGCAGATGAACGGCTACGGTCGGATCGACATCCGGCTGGACGCCGACGGGCAGCCATGGGTGCTCGAGGCGAACGCCAATCCTCAGCTCGCGTACGGTGAGGACTTCGCCGAGTCGGCCCACCACGACGGTGTGCCGTACGAAGCGTTGCTGCAGCAGATTGTGGATGCGGGAATGCAGTGGAAAGCGGACAAGGCCGGATAGCACACCTTGGGCGCGCGGACCCCGGTGCTACTGGAGTGTGAACTCCACCATCGTCGTCGCGCCGGCGGTAACCGTGACCGATTGCGGTTGTGCACCGAGCGTCTCATGCCAGATCGTCACCTCATGGGTGCCGGCCGGCACGTTCTCAATCGTGAACATCCCGTCTGGCGCACTGACGACGCCCCGGTCGTTGCTGACCACCACCCAACCGCGCATCCAGTTGTGAGAGTCGCATTCGATGCGCACCGCGCCGGGCCGGCGCAACGGACGGGTGACATTCATGCCGGCGAACGGCATCGCGATATTGAAATCCGTACGATTTCGGTCGTCGTAGGCGTGTGTTGAGTGCAGGGTGTCGTCAGCGCTCGTGATTTCGAGCTGGCTCCGGGTCCTGGCGACTTGGACGTGTGGCACGAACCGGCAATCGATGTTGTTGATCGTCGGTGGAGGCTCGCCATCGGGCCATGCCAACCCGGTCACCCTGACCACCGCGTTCGCCACATGTCCATCGGCGTCCGCGACAATGGCCTCGTTGGGCGCGGTGTCGCCGCACACCGCCTGGTCGGCGGTCACCGCCAGGGTGCTCGCGGGCGGCGGGTCGGTCATGGTCACGACACCGGTAACCATCCCGGTGCCCTGGGCCCCACCCGTGAGGCCCGTCACCACGACGAGCGCACCGGCCGCCGCCAGTGCCGTCGCCACCGTGCCCACGCGGCGCCGCCAGTCCATGAATCTACTGTACCCCACCGCCCGAGTGACGGCAGAGGAATTGTGCTTTCCCTGCTGTCGTGGCCACGTCGACCGTGCCCGCTGTCGGTTCACCAGCCGAGTTCGACCAGTCGCTGTTCGAGCAGCCCAGTGAGCAAACTCGGCTCTATCTGCATCTCGGTGGCGAACGCGCCACGCGGATGATCGCTCAACCACACATGCATCATCTCGGGGCTGATGCGCTCAACGCGATTGCGTCCGACGTCATCAACACCCACACGGGCAGTCGCGGAACCACGGCGGCGGTCGTGGGACTGACCGACGAGACCGGCGGGCGCATTGATGGCACCGCGGCTGGAGACGATTTCGAGCCAGGCGGTCCGAGGTAGTCGCGCACATCAGCCAACTACCGACGCCGCAGCGGGAAGTATTTGAGTTCCGCTTTCGAGACGCACGGAGCTATGCCGAGATCGCTCGGCGGCTGCAGGTGCCGCTGGGCACGGTGCATTCCAGCATGGCCCGGGCCAAGGAGTTGATCCGAACGCGAGTCGACGATCGTCCGACCGCGATCGACGAGACGCAGCAACCTGGAGACCCGGGCGGTCGGACGACGCCCCCTCACGGGTCCAGCGGACAACCAATCTCAAAGGACCTGCCACGGGGGAACAGACGGGCTGCTAGCAGCCCGTGGTCAGCCACCCGCCTTTGGCATCTCCACCTGCTCCGGTTCCGGGGTGAAGTCCTCGCCGGGGTTGATGAAGCGGTCTTCCTCGAACCGGTACTGGGTGTCGTAGAGCTCCCGATATCGGCCCCCGGCCGCCAGCAGTTCGGCGTGGGTGCCGCGCTCGACAATTTGTCCGTGCTC
>CAUZAY010000019.1:0-24990 GCA_963577695.1 Vicinamibacteria bacterium
TGTACTGACCATTCGAGCCGTGCGAACGCGTGCGGTTGCTGCGCCGCTCGCGCGTCCGCTACGCACCGCCTCAGGCACGATTCCCGAATCGCCGCTGCTCCTGATCGATGTGCTGTCGGAGCAGGGGGCGACCGGCCGGGCCTACGTCTTCGCGTACACCACGTTGACGCTGCGCGCGCTGAAAGCCTTCCTCGACGATGTGGCCGACGCGGTGGCGGGACGGCCGGCGCATCCCGCCGTGATGTATGACCATCTGGTTCAGCGGTTCCGCCTCATGGGGCGCCAGGGACTGGTCGGCATGGCGCTGTCTGGCCTCGACATGGCGCTCTGGGATATGCAGGGCCGGGTCCTGGGCCGAGGGGTGGTCGAGTTGCTCGGCGGGCAAGCTGTACCGGTTCCGGCCTACGACAGTTTCGGGGTCGTCGACCCGGTGGCGGACGGCGATGCGTTGCGTGGCAGCGTAGAGCAGGGCTTCGGTGCCATCAAGATCAAGATCGGGGTGGGTGACCTGATCTGGGATCTCACGAATGTCGCCGCCGTGCGGGCCATTATCGGTCCAGATGTGCGTCTGATGGTTGACTACAACCAGTCGCTGAGCGCGCCCGAAGCCATCCGACGTATCGAGGCGCTGGCTCGATTCGACCTGGCCTGGGTAGAGGAGCCGGTGCCGGCGGAGGACCTGGCTGGACACGCGCGCGTGCGGGCGGCCTCCCGTGTCCCGATCCAGACCGGCGAGAACTGGTGGTTCGAACACGACATGGCTCATGCCTTGGCCGCTGGCGCGTGCGACTGTTGTATGCCCGATCTGATGAAAATCGGTGGGGTGACGGGCTGGATGCGTGCGATGGGCCAAGCCGCGGCGGCCTCGGTGCCGATTTCGAGTCACCTGTTCATCGAAGCTAGCGCCCACGTGCTTCCCGTAACCCCCGGCGCGCAGTATCTGGAGTATCTGGATCTGGCTGGCGCGGTGCTCTCCGCGCCCCCGGTGCCGGTCGATGGCACGGTCACAGCCCAAGGACCTGGGCTCGGTATGGAGTGGGATGAAGCCGCGGTCGCCCGCTACGCCTACTAGCAGCCCGTGGTGAAAGCCCTGCTGCATTCCCCACCCTGGGGGACTAGTCCCGCCGTCCGCCGGTCCCGCGCGGTGTCTCAGCTGAGCCAGAGGCGCGCGCGGCTAGAAACACGGCAATCAGCAGGCTGGTGCCTCCAATCGGGGCCAGGACGATCCCGAGGCCAGGGTCGCCGCCATAGACACGCAGTCCCCCCGCGAAGAATCCCCCAGGCAGCAGCACGGTGGCGCCGATGAGGCACCAGGAGATCCGGGCCCGCCCCAGCGCATCGAGGCTCGGGAGAGACGGCAGGGACAGCGCGAACGCGATATGGACCAGGCCCAGCAACGCCCCGTGGGCGTGGGCCAGGGTCCACATGAGACGTCGCGTCTCGTTCTGCACATCCAGATAGACGCCCACCTTGAAGCCGTGCAGCAGCTCCAGCCCAAGACCGAGCAGGAGAAAGCCGAGCATCGACCACCAGCCAAAACGAAGATGTCGTCGGGTGTAGTTCATGGCTGGCGTCACTACTCCCTGAGAAACAATCCGCGTCGATCGCGTTGATCGAAGAGTCGGCGCATCGTGTCAATTCGCGGCAGCCCGTCGCGGTCGACGAGTAGCTCGGGCTCACGTCGTTGTCGGGAGCGTGGATCAGCCCGCCATGCCTGCATCAAGCGGACAGCGATGTCGGTGCGTTCCGCTTCGGGCGCGACGAAGTCGTACGAGAGGGTCGCGTAGCCGGGCAGACTGCGGAGCGATCGCGCCGCGATGAATCGGACGGCTTCATACGGGTCGCCCAACGCTTCGGCCAGATAGGGTGTCATCCAGCTCGTTCCAGACGTGCCCTGGGCCGGGCTCCACCCCATCGCCTGAGCGGTGATCGCACGGAGACCCGCATCGCCCCGCAGGAGCCACAGCGGTCCGGCCGCCACGCGTCGGTCGTCGTCGTCCAGCGCCGGTGCCGGTGTGCCATACCAGTCGTCGAGACGGTCGGCGGTCCAGGCGACGGTCTTGTCCAGGTGACAGAGATTGCACGCGTTCGGACGCCCCAGTGTCACCGACTCGGTGGCGGACGGGCTGCTCACGGTGTGGCTCCGAATCGTCTTGAGGAGGCCGTAGCTCGTGTAAGGCATGTGGCAGTTGTAGCAACGGCTCCCAGTCGAGTCGGCCCCGTGCCGCGTGTGCGCCGTGACCTGGTCGGCCATCGGTTCATGGCACTGGAGGCACGCTTGGTCTCCTTGCGCGTCGGTCGACACCTGGTGGGTGTCCGCCCAGTCCGCAACGGACCGGGTATCCTCCCCCGGCTTGTGCATCTCGTGGCAGGAGAAGCAGCTCAAGGTGCGGTCGGGGTGGGTGGCTTGGCTGAAGCACGGGGAATCGAGGAGCCCGTTGTACTCGCGCCCGGACACGCGAATCATGCCATCCGGCCAGAACGACCCTCTCACAAAGTCCGGGTCGGTCTCAATGAATGCGGTCATCGCTGGCGACGTGCGATCGACGGTGGGTTGGGCGACGAATCGGGTGTCGCGCAGCTCGTCCCCCGGCCGATACGGTAACCCGGCCGCGTTCGCGATCCGTTCGTCGGCCTGGTCGTAGAATTCCCACACGCTGTGGCATTGCCCGCACACCTGCGACGAGCGTTGCGGATCGAGCCGGGTCGGGAGGACGATGGTCGGGTCGCCGGTCCGCTCGCCGTCTTGTGGCTGGTCAAGGTGGAAACCATAGCGCCGGAGGGGGTTGCGATTCGCCTCAACGTGCGCCTGGCCGGGTCCATGGCAGGATTCGCACCCGATGCCGAACTCAGCCACCGTGGTGTCGATGGTCTGCGAGCCGAACGGCTCTGACCGATACGGGGTGTCAAAGGCGGTCTTGCCCTGGGTGGTGTGACACGCGATACAGATGGCATTCCAGTGGCCGTCGAGCATGGCCAGTGACTGTCCCGGCGGATGTAGCACCACCGCGCTGCGCGGCACCCATTGCTGTTCGGAGAGCAGATACGCGGCCGGCAGAATGTTCAACCCCCGGTCGTGGCCAGTGGCATACCAGTAGATGTTCTGATGATGAGATCCGGTGATCATCACCACTTGGCGCTTGATGCGAGGGCGGGCGTCGGCGGCGCCTTCCCATCCGGGGTCATTGAACTCGGCCCAGAACTCATCGCCTTGGCGGCTCAACACCATCGGCTCGCCATGCGTGTCCTCGACCCGCACCGCGTCGAAGTCAGCGCGCACGGTATCGGGTGTGGCCACCTGCGTCATCGTGCGATGAAACGAGCCATGCCAGCTTTCGTACTCAGCCGGATGACACGCCTGGCACGCCTCTGAGGAGACATACCCGTCAGCGTCAACCTCGATGGGGCGGTTGGTGATCTGGGACTCGGGGACCGCGGGGGCGAAGGACAGGACGGCCGTCAGTCCCAAGGCGCCGGAGGCACACAGGAGCAGCAGGATAGGGAGGTGGGGCCGGAGGCCATCGGCGGAAGTCTCACGGGCGGGGCCAGACGGCGGCTCCGGTCGAGGTCCGCGTCGGGCGGTCATGTCGTAGAAGACGGGAAGGAACGTGACCGGGCGCGCTGGGGCGCCCGGTCACGAATGACGGTGATGCTAGTTGCCCGCGAAGCAGTAGAAATAGCCGTTCCCACCGGTCGCCTGGAGGTTGCCCTGGCTGCAGCCACGCGAGCCGTGCGCCGAATTCCAGGAGGCCGGGTTCGCCCCGCCACCGGTCCGGTCGAAGTGCCCGACCAGCGCGCTTCCGGCGCCGTCCGCGTTCGACGTCCAGTTGCTGCAGGTGCTGTCGTCGCTGCCGCCCACCGCGGTCCCGTCGAGATACGTCCCGGTCAGAATGTCGTGCATGTTCGGGTCGTCGCCGCGCCCGTTCGTCATCCCACCGTTTTCGTTCAGCACGCTTTCTTTCGTCAGCAGGTTCTCGAAGTGCAACTGGTCCAGGTTGTTGGCCACCACGTCACCAGCCACGTTCTGCCACGGACCAGCGCCGATACGGTCACGTGCATTGACGCCGCCCGAACCGGTCGTGCTCAGGTACGCGCGCCATGTCTTGCTTCCGGCCCCCACCGCCGCTGCAAGCGTCTGGCAATGGGCGTCCGCTCCGGTCAGCCCGCCCAGATTGGCGCCGTCGCCGGAGCCCACGCTGGTGAGGAAGAAGGTCATATCGGCCGCCTGCGCGAACGCCGGCGAGACACTTAGCCCAGAGATCAGCGCGGCGGCGCCGACAAGCTGCAAAATTCTCATAGTCGTGCTCCTTGGTCGTAGTGCCCCAAGCCGGACCGGCTCGGAGGCCAAATTCAGTCGTGAGCACGATTATAGCGCGATGCGTGGGTCGGACGGGCATCGAGATGAGGACTGCGCGATTGCCAGAACGGACTCCGCCGCCGGCTTGCGTATACTGTTGCTCTGCCGCCTTGGGCAGGGGGCAATGGAGACTGTAATCCTATGACATCACCACGTAGAGGGATCGCCGGGTGGGTCGTGCCGAACCTTGGCGTGGTCTTGCTGTGCCTGACCCCGGCTGCTTGTGCGCCGGTCTTGGGACAGACCGCTGGCGAATTAATGCGGCAGGCCGAGCGGGATTTTCTGGCGGGGCGGGTCGAGGAGTCGCTGGTCGGTTTTGATCAGGTGGCTCGCGAGCGGCCCGACGCGGCGCCGCAGTTGTGGCAGCGGGGCATCGCGCTGTACTACGCCGGCCGCTACGTTGAGTGCCGACAACAGTTCGAGTCGCATCGTCTGGTCAACCCCGCTGACGTTGAAAACGCGACCTGGCATTTTCTCTGTGTGGCCGAGGCCGAGGGCCCGGAGGCGGCTCTGGCCGCGCTGCTGCCGGTCGGGAGGGACGGACGCACGCCGATGCCAGAAATCTATGAGATGTTCGCCGGGCGGTTGACGCAGCAGCAGGTACTGGAGGCAGCCGGCGGCGATCCCCGGGGGCAGTTCTACGCCCACCTGTATCTTGCGCTGTATCAGGAAGCGCTCGGCCAGTCTGATGCGGCTCATGACTCGATCATGCTCGCGGCCGACAGCCGATTCGCTGCTGCCGGCGGGTACATGCACGGGGTCGCGGTGGTGCATCGGGACCAACGTGGCCGGTAGCCGGCGGCGCGGAACACGGCCGTCGCGAGAGGTATGTAGCCGGCGATCTTCAGACCGCCCAGGGTGGGGCGAAAGACCCGCGGCCACACGCGTCAGCGCAACCGCCGTATCCGGTGCGCCTCGCTGTCGCCCACATACAAGCCACCCTCTGTGTCAACGAACACACCGTGAGGCCGGTTGAGACGGCAGCGACGTGGGTCGGGCTCCGGCCCATCACCGCGTGTTCCGTCCCCCAGCACGGTGTCGATGGTGCCGCTGGCGATGTCCACCAGCCGGATGACGTGGTTCTCGGTATCGGCGACGTACAGGGATCCATCCCGATAGGCCAGACCCTTGGGTCCGCCCAGGGTCGCTTCGGCCGCCGGTCCGCCGTCTCCCGTATGGCCTGGTTCGCCAGTGCCCGCCACATGATGCAGGGTTTCGTCATCGAGGTCGATACGGTAAATCGCGTTCCCTTCGCGCAACGCGAGATACAAATTTCCGTCCGGGTCGAGCGCCATCGCCCGTGGTCCGTTGAGCGGGGTACCGGCCAGCGGCGCGCCGTCCGGTGTCGGTTCGCGCTCACCGGTGCCGGCCCAGGTCTGGATGACCCCCGTGTCGGCGTCCACTCGTCGGATCCGGTGGTTCCCGATGTCGCAGATAAGCAGTCGTCCCTGCGGATCGAACGCGATGCTGTGGGGTTGGCGGAGTTGGGCCGCGGTGGCCGGTCCGCCGTCGCCCGAGAATCCAGCCACCCCGGTGCCGGCCACGGTCGAGATAATGCCGGTACCGGCATCGACCCGCCGGACCGCGTGACTGTCCCGTTCGACGATGTAGAGGTGGCCGTCAGGATCGAACTGGATCTCATGCGGCATGTTCAGGGCGGCATTCGTGGCCGGCCCGCCGTCGCCGTCGTAGCCCCGCTCGCCGCGTCCGGCGATGGTGGTGGTGCGGCCGGTCGCAAGGTCGAGTCTCCGAATCCGCTGGTTGTCGAGGTCGCAGAAATACAGGGCGCCATCCGGCCCGATGACCACGCCGTACGGGTTTGACACCTGTGTGTCCGAGAATCCGGCTTCGCCGTTGCCGATGACCGTGGTCACCGTGGCCGCACCAAGTGGTGGCGCGTAGCACAGGATGGCGGCCGCCAGGATGAGCCAGGGAGTCGTTCCCGGCGTGCCGCCTGGTCTGGTGGTCCGGGTCGTTCGGTGTCTCAACATGCACATGGGTTTCTTCACTCCAGCGCTCTACAACGCGTCGCGGATGGCGCGTGCGCTGGCTTCGAGGTCGAGCGCGTCGTTGATGCGGTCCATCCCGCGGAGGACGAGCGCGTACTCTTGGAGCACCGTCAACAGTTGGTCCTGGTCGGGTTCACGCTGGTTACGCGTGAGGGCCAGTACCTCACGGTAGAGTGGCTCGGCGTCGCGATAGTGTCCCCGCTGCAGATACAACCCGGCCAGCGCGGTACGGATGACGAGCACGTCTGAATGGTCGGGGCCGAGTTCCCAATCGAGCGTGTCCAGTGCGCGCTGGAACAGCGGCTCCGCCTCCTCGTCCCGGGCGAGCACGGCGTAGAACAACGCAAGGTCGGCGACGAAACGCGCGACGCGGGGCGACTCGGGCCCGTCGATCCGTTCGAGGAGAGCCAGTGCCTCCAGATACAACGGCTCCGCTTCAGGGTCGCGGGCCTGCGCATGGTAGAAATCCGCGAGATTGCCCAGCGTGATGGCGAGGCGCGGATCGGACGGCTCGAATTCGAGCGCGATCTGTTCGGCGGCCACGAACCACGCCTCGGCTGCTTCGTAGTTCTGATCTTGATAAGCGAAGGCGGCGGCCTCCATGTACTGTTCCCAACTCTGGGTCTGGCAGGCGACCGTGCAGCCGAGGACCGTCAGGATGACGAGACGCCCCCCGTAACGAGTCGCCGGTCCGCGGACGCCGAGCGTGGCAGTCATGGATGTGCGTCTGCGATCCGACACTCGCCGCGGCGCGCGTGGCTGCTCCGAACGCGTCACATCGCGGTGTGGGTGAGTGCTGTCGCAGACATCCGATTATAGCCCGCGGCGCGCGCGCTGTCCGGCGTGCATGTTGTGGCGCATCGGACCATCGACGTTCGAGCCTTTCCCGGTGGGTGACCCGGGTATAGACTGCGACCAGGCGCCCGGGACCGACGTCGGAATCCGGGTGAGGGGGTGGGGATGTCGAGTATTGCGACCGACGAGTTGCGCGACGAGGTTGCGCTGCATTGGAACTGGTTGGAGGGAGAGCCGGATCCCTGCGTGGTGGTGTCCGAACGCATGGAGTTCGCGTACGCCAACGCCCCGGGCCCTCGTGTCGCCCGAGTGGTTTGGCAAGCACGTTTCGAGTTTCTCCCGGTCGTGGACCAGACCGGCGCCTTTCATTGTCCGAAGATCACCTCGGTCACTGAGGCGACCGAGGTCGTCTACTGCGAGGAGACCGTCTGCTCGCATGGCCCGGACTGCGAGGCGTTCGGGGTGGGATTGATCCCGCTGGGCACCGGCCGGGAAGATCGCCGCCGGGCGATGATGACGATGCGCGGCAAGAGTGTCATCGCGCCTGGGCTGAATTTCGAGGCCCGATTGGTCCGCGACGCCGAGGCGATGCGGGACCGCATCGTGGCCAGGGGAGTATGACTATGCCGTGTCGGGTCGTCGGAGCGACGGTGGTCGCGCTGCTGAGCGCAAGCAGCGGGGCTGTGGCACAGTCCGGCGAGTGGCGGGCGTACAGCGCGGATCTCGCCGGCAGCAAGTATTCGTCGCTCGACCAGATCACCGCGGGCAACGCCGGCGAGTTGCGTATCGTGTGGCGTCAGTCGACCATACCCGACGCCATCCGGCAGGGGAGCGACATCCGTCCTCCCGCGGTCGTGCAAAACACCCCGCTGATGGCCGACGGTCGGCTGTATGTGAGTACCGGCCTTGGCACGGTGGCCGCACTCGATGCGGCCACCGGCGAGGTCGCATGGTTCGACCCGCTACCGGATGGCGTGACGAGTCGCGGCGGCGCCAGCCGTGGCGTCGCGTATTGGGACGACCCGGAGAGCGACGATGCTCGCGTCATCGCGGTGATCGGCTCGACGCTCGTGGCCCTGAACGCGCGCACTGGCGCCCGGTATCCCGACTTCGGGACCGGTGGTGAGGTGGACCTGACTCAGGGCTACGATACGCGCCCCGTCACCGCGTTCCGCTGGCGGTCGGCCCCGCTGGTCGTCAACGGCGTGGTGATCGTCGGATCCTACGGGACCGATTTCACCAACGATACCCAGCCGGCCCGCAAGGAGATGCCGCCGGGCGACGTCCGCGGTTTCGACGTGCGCACCGGCACGCAGCTCTGGATCTTCCATACCGTGCCGCAGGAGGGGGAGGTCGGCAACGAGACCTGGTTGACCAGTCCGAGCGAGGACCGGGCGTCGTGGGAGTACACCGGCAACACCAACATGTGGGCCTGGCCAAGCGGCGACGAGGACCTCGGTCTGGTCTACCTGCCGCTGTCGACACCGACCAACGACTATTACGGCGGGCACCGACCTGGCAACAACCTGTTCGCCGAGAGTCTGGTGTGCCTCGACGCGCGCACCGGCGAGTTGGTCTGGCACTTTCAGGCGGTGCATCACGGCGTGTGGGACTATGACTTCCCGGCGGCCCCGAATCTGGTCGACATCACCGTCGATGGTCGTGACATCAAGGCGGTGGCGCTTGTCAGCAAGCAAGGCTTCACCTACGTGTTCGACCGGGCCACCGGCGAACCGGTGTGGCCGATCGAAGAGCGGGCGGTACCCGCCGGAAATGTCCCGGGCGAATGGTACGCGCCCACGCAGCCGTTTCCGACCAAGCCACCGCCGTTCGAGCATCAAGGCGTGCTGGTGGACGATCTCATCGACTTCACCCCAGAGCTGCGTCGTGAGGCGGAAGAGATCCTGGCCGGATATGTCTCGGGGCCGCTGTTCACGCCCCCGACCATCATTGACGAGCGGCCGGGAGGTACGCGCGGGACGATTCAGTCGCCTGGACTCGTGGGGGGCGCTGACTGGAACGGGGCAGCGGTCGACCCGGAGACCGGCATGCTCTACGTGCCGACCGCGCGCACCCCGGCCGTGGTTGGACTGACGCCGTCTGAACACCCACGGTCGAACGTCGATTTCGTGATGCGTGCCCTCGACATGGCCATCGGACCACAAGGCTTGCCGCTGCTGAAGCCGCCGTACGGGAGCCTGGTGGCGATCGACCTCAACGAGGGGGAGATCCGGTGGCGCGTGCCGAATGGTGATGGTCCCCGCGACCACCCGGCTCTACGCGATCTCGATCTCCCGCCGTTGGGACAGTCCGGCCGTGTCTCACCGCTGGTCACCCGCAGTCTGATCTTTCTCGGCCAGGGAGTGGACCGCGGCATGGTGTTTCTGCCCGAGGGGGTCGGCGGCAAGTCGCTTCGCGCCTACGACAAAGAGACCGGTGCCGTGGTCGCCGAGGTGGCACTGCCGGGCGGGACGAGCGCTGCCCCGATCACCTATATGGCGGGTGGCAAGCAGCACATCGTAGTGACCGTCGGGTGGACGGACATGGAAAGCGAGTGGGTGGCCCTCGCGCTGCCGTGACGCCGCCACGCCCACAGGCGGGATGCCCCGCTGGCGACTTATGTTGCGACTCACGGTTACAGGACACTAGCAACTGGCAACCCATCGCGGGTGGGCCCCGAGTGACGACAGGAGACAGACGATGACCAGAGGCAAAGCGGCGGTGCTCGGCGGCGTGGGAATCGGGGTCGTCGCCGCCGTGCTGGTGGCAGCGCCGGAGCTGACCGCGAGGCAGTCGGCCGTGGCTATCGACAACGACGACATCGGGGGCGTGGTGACCGGGCCGAACGGTCCCGAGGCCGGGGTCTGGGTGATTGCCGAGACCACAGACCTGCCCACCCGGTTTAACCGCACGGTCGTGACGGATGACCAGGGACGCTACGTGGTGCCGGATTTGCCTGAGGCCACCTACGACGTCTGGGTCCGCGGGTATGGCCTGGTTGACTCGGCGAAACAGCAAGCGTCACCGGGGGCGCGAATGGACATGACCGCGGTGGTGGCGCCCGATGCTCAGGCCGCTGCGCAGTATTTCCCCGCCGGCTACTGGTACTCGCTGCTCGAGGCGCCCGGTCCGGAGGAGTTTCCCGGCACCGGGCCTGAGGGCAACGGCATCTCGGCAAGTATCTCCGACCAGGCCACCTGGCTCCGGGGGCTGAAGTCTGGTGGGTGTACCGCGTGCCACGCGTTGGGTAACAAGGCCACCCGCGAAGTGCCGCCACAGCTCGGAGAATTCGACTCACTGGTCGATGCCTGGGACCGACGTATCCAGTCGGGTCAAGCGGGCGGCAGCATGAGTGGCGCTCTCGATCGCATGGGCCGTCGTCGCGCGCTCGAGATGTATGCCGACTGGACCGGCCGCATCATGGCGGGCGAGCTGCCTCCTACCCCTCCCCGGCCGCGCGGCGTCGAGCGCAATGTCGTGATTACCCAGTGGGACTGGGCCGACCAGCACGCCTATCTCCACGACGAGGTGTCCACCGACAAGCGCAATCCCACGGTCAACGCGAACGGACCCATTTACGGCGCGCTCGAAGCGAGCGCCGACTATGTGCCGGTGCTGGACCCGGTCCGGAACGAGACGAGGCAGATTCCGGTCCCGGTTCGCGACCCCAACACGCCGCTGGCGGCTGGCCCGCCGCTCGCTCCCTCGCCCTACTGGGGGGACGAGGCGATCTGGGATAGTCAGACGAATATCCACAACCCGATGCTTGACCAAGACGGGCGTGTCTGGCTGACCTCCCGGGTCCGGGGACCGGACAATCCGCCGGATTGCCTCGAAGGTTCGGATCACCCCTCGGCTCAGGTCTTTCCAAACGCCCGGGCTGGGCGCCATCTGGCGGTGTACGACCCGGCCGACGGAGAGATGACGCTCATCGGCACCTGTTTCAGCACCCACCACCTGATTTTCGCGGAAGACGAGGACAACACGCTGTGGACGAGCGGCGGTGGGCAGGTGATCGGCTGGCTGAATACCGCGGTGTTCCTGGAGACCGGGGACGAGATGCAGGCGCAGGGCTGGAGTCCGCTGGTCCTTGACTCGAACGGGAACGGCCGCCGTGATGCGTACACGGAGCCGGGCGAGTCGAGCGACCCCGCCAAGGACACCCGGATCAGGTCAGGCTTCTACGGCGTGTCCGTCGACCCGAACGACGGGTCCGTGTGGGGGTCGTCGCTGGGGATGCCAGGGGCCCTGCTCCGGTTCGTACCCGGCGACAATCCATCGTCCACCGGCCTCACCGAGATCTACGAAGTGCCGTGGGAGAACCCGCGGGCCGCGGTGCAGGGGTACTCGCCGCGTGGCATGGACATCGATCGCAACGGTGTGGTGTGGACGCCTCTGGCCAGTGGTCACTTGGCGAGCTTCGATCGTGGCGCGTGCACCGGCCCGCTCAACGGGCCGACCGCTACCGGCCAGCACTGCCCCGAAGGGTGGACGCTCTACGAGGAGCCGCTTCCGAAGATGAAGGGGATCACCGAGTCCGGTAGCTCCGAAGGCAGCTACTACGCCTGGGTGGATCAGTTCGACACCTCCGGGCTGGGAGCCAACACGCCCATTAGCACCGGCAACGCGTCCGAGGGCCTGCTGGCGTTGCGAAACGGCGAGTGGGTGGTGCTGCGCGTGCCGTATCCGCTCGGGTTCTACACCAAGTGGATGGACGGTCGGATCGACGATCCGGATGCTGGTTGGAAAGGGAAAGGACTGTGGGCCACCTGGAGCACACGGGCCCCGTTCCACGCCGAAACTGGCAAGGGCACGTCGAGCAAAGTCGTGAAGTTCCAGATGCGGCCTGATTCGCTGGCCAAGTAGCCGTTCACCCTGCGGGCTGGAGCGGCACCTGTTCCAGGACACAAGCAGGAAAAAAAGGATGCGGGGGTGGTTTCCGGGCGAGGCGTTCGTCTGGCCAGGCGCGAGGAGGGAGCAGCCAGGCGGACGCCTCGCTCGGAAACCTAGATGGCCCGTGGTCCGCCCAGCACTCGGGCCGGGAACATGATGATGGCGCCGAGTAGCGCGAAGACGCCGCCCACCGCGAGCCCGACCAGCCGGAACGGGAGGAGCACTATCCAGACGACCGGATAGATCACCAGCGCAAGCAGCGCCAGAGGCCAGCAGAGGACCAACAACAGGCACCAGAGCAGGAACTTGGTCATGTTGTCTGCTCTGACGGGCCGCGTGGTCTGTCGGTTCCATCGCGCCGGGCGGTACGAGTGCTTCCGACCCTTGCGGATACTTGCCGTTATACTTCGCGTGCTCATCCGTCTTTTCCTGAAGGAGCCTCGATGAAGCGCGCTGCGTTCTGGGTCGGCGTGTTGTGCGTCTGCGGCAGCGTGCAGCTTCTACACGCCACCGATTGGCCCGAGTGGCGTGGGGTCGGTCGGCTGGGCGTACTGACCGAGACCGGGCTTGTCGACGTCTTTCCCGAGACCGGTCTACCGGTTGCCTGGCGCACCCCAATACACAGCGGCTATTCCGGAGCGGCGGTGGCCGACGGCCGGGTGTTCATCACCGACGCACGGCGGCCCGACTCGAGGGCGACCGGGGTGGTGGAGCGCGCGCTGGCGATCGACGAGCAGACCGGGACGGTGTTGTGGACCCATGAGTGGGAGACCGACTACGCGGGGCTGCAGCTGGTGTACGCCATCGGTCCTCGCGCAACGCCTACCGTCGACGGAGACCGGGTGTATGTGCTCGGTGCGATGGGCAACCTGTTCGCACTCGATGTGGCGGATGGGCGAGTCCTGTGGCAGCGGGACTACGCTGCCGACTTCAACACAGCCGTTCCGTCGTGGGGCATGTCGGGGGCGCCGCTCGTGGACGGCAACCGGTTGATCTGTCTGGTGGGCGGCGAACCGGACGCCAAGATGATGGCGTTCGACAAGCACACCGGCGAGGAGATCTGGCGTGCGCTCTCATCTGACTGGGAGCCCGGCTATAGCCAGCCCATCATCATCGAGGCAGGCGGGACGCGGCAGCTCATCGCCTGGCACCCGCGGGACATCAGCTCGTTGAACCCCGAGACCGGCGAAATCTACTGGGAAGTCCGTCACATTGTCGACATGGGCATCAACCCGGCCACCGCCGTGCACAGCGGCCGCCATCTGTTTGTGACGTCCCAGTATGGAGGAGCCCGGATGCTCCTGCTCGACCAGGACTCGCCCGACGCGCGGGTGTTGTGGGAGGGGGTTGGGGAGAGCGACCCTGAGTACGGATTCGACTTCAATACGCTGAATTCGGTGATCAGCACACCCGTCATCGACGGGAACTACGTCTACGGGGTGGACGGGCACGGTGTCTTGCGTTGCCTCGAACTGACAACCGGGCGTCGCGTCTGGGAGACCGAGGACTTGATCGGCGAGAGCACCAACTGGGCCACCGCGTTCTTCGTGCGGCATGGTGACCGCTACTTCATCAACACGGACACGGGCGACCTGGTGATCGCGGAGCTCTCTCCGGAGGGTTATACGGAGCTCAGTCGCACCCACGTGATCGAACCGACACATCCCTACGTGCGCCGCCGCCGGTCCGGCGTGGCGGTCAACTGGTCGCATCCGGCCTACGCGAATCGTCACATCGTGGTCCGCAACGACAAAGAAGTAGTACGGCTTTCGCTGGCCATGGAGCCATAGCGGTGCGCTGGGGCCGTAGTGTGGCCGGGCTGGGACGCATCGGTGTCGTGTGCCTCGTCGTCGCGGTCGGCTCGGTCGGCGCCCAGCCAGGGGACGGCGGACCGCGTCGAATCGTGGTGCTCTCCGATCTCCATCTGGGTGAAGGACGCGACGTCGATGGCGCGTGGTTTCCTCACGAGGACTTCCGGTGGGCCGAAGACTTCGACCGGTTTCTGACGGCGCTCGCTGCGGAAGATAGCCGCGGCACCGACCTGATTCTCAATGGCGACACGTTCGAGTTGGCGCGCTCGTCCGAGGTTGCGTGCGATCACGCGCGCCCGGATCTGGGGTGTACGGAGAGTGAAGCGCTCGCCCGTCTCGAGCGCGTGCTGCAAGCCCATACCTCCGCGATGGCCTCGCTCGGCACGTTTGCCCGCGGCGGGGACAACCGAGTGGTGATGGTCCCGGGTGAGGAGGATGCGGCCTTGCTGTTCCCGGAGGTGGGGGCACGAGCCGTCGCCGCCTTCGGCGTGCCGGCCGGTCGGGTGATGGTGGCCATGGCGGGGCTGTGGCGGTCAGCGGACGGCCGGGTGCTGGTCGAGCACGGGCATCAACTTGTGTCTCGTGCCGACCGATTCGATTCCTGGCCGTTGCCGTTTCTCGAACAGGGCGGACAGCGTCATCTGCGCACGACGCCGGGTCAGCAGACGCTGCAACCGCTGGTCGACGCCTACGAGTCACGATTCGCCATCGTCGACAATGTTGCGGACGAGACGGCTGGGTTGCGATTCGCGCTCTCGGCCACCGGGACGGACGGTATCGGTGATGTGGCCGTGCCACTGCTCCGAGAACTCTTGTTCCGATTCTCGTGGCAACAGTTTCGAATGGATCTGGATCGAGGAGATGTCGAGGCGCCCGAGTGGCAGCTGGACGAGGTGCGGGCGGATGGCGCGGAGTTCTTGCTGGCCACGCTCCCAGACGACGACCGGCTTCGACCCCTGGCGACGCTGGCGTTGGACGCTGGGCGCCTCAATGTCCTGATGGCCACGCTCAGCGACGATGACCTGCGTGCGGTGTGTGACCATCGCGCCGCGGTCCGTCGCGCCCGCCGCCGGTTCGAGCGGATCTTGTCCCAGCTCGATCCAACGGGCCCCCCCGTGACGGAGTGCGCCCGGACGCCGACGTCGACCGGGCCGGCGTTCGAGTATTTCTGGCAGTCACGCGACCAGGTGTTCCTGCGTCACTTGGAACAACGACGCGGGCAGGGGCCGCCGATCGCCGTCTTTGTCCACGGGCATACGCACCTCGCGGACTATCGACAAGGCAACTTCACGCGGGTCGAGGCGGGCGGGACCTATGTCGTCGATGGGTTTTCGCCGGTGCGTGACGCGGCGACGCCTGTCGTGCTCAATGGTGGCGCCTGGCAGCGGACGGTGACGCCCGTGCTGCTGGATCGGTTCGCGGGGGAGCAGGGGATGTCAGACCGCGAGTTGCTGGAGACCGTGCAACCGGAGCAGCTACCGCCCTGTTATAGCTTCGTTGAGATCGAGGCGTACCCAGACCTGCCCGCACCGCCGTCGCTCCGCTACTGGAGGCAGGACCAGGATGGCGAGTGGATGATGGCCGGAGGATGTGGGCGCAGGGTGACGTCACCGTAGTTCGACGCTACCGGACGCCGACTGAGGCGTCATCCCTGTCCGCGCGATGATCGGCGCAGCGTCGGGCGATGCGAGGTACGCGATCAGGCGTGTCGCCGCCCCCGGGGCTGCCGCCTGCGTCGTCACTCCGGCCGAGAACATCGTGACTTTCTGCACGGCGTCGGGGATCGGCCCGACGTAGGTGATGCCCTCGATTGGGAGCAGTTCGCTGACCTGCTGGAAGCCGAGAGCCGCGTCACCGCGCGCGACCACCGCCCCCACCCTCTCTCCGACGACCCTGGTACTCTTCACGGCCATTTGTTCCGCGATCCCAAGACGTGGAAAGAGCACGGTCGACAGATATGTGCCGCTGGCGCTGGCCGAATAGGCCACCGAATCCGCACGCAACAGCGTTCTCGTGAAGGCGTCCACCGTGCTGATGTCCGGTGTGACGGCGCCGTCGGGAACCGCCATCCCGACCTGTGACGCCGCCAGGTCGACCCGGCTGTCTGCGACGACGAGTCCGGTAGAGGCCAGCAGGTCGAGCCCCTCGCGGGCCAGGATGACCACGTCTGCCGCCTCTCCGCGGTTCAACCGGCTGGGGATCGAGGACGGTGCGCCACCCATCGACGCGCCATACACCGTGGCGAGTGCTATCCCCGTCTGTTTCGAGAAGTCCGCCGACAGCGCCACGTAGGCTGCCGTGAAGCCGCCCGAGCTCATCACGTCGAGTCGAACGTTCGACTGCGACGGCGCCGCCAGCAAGGCGGCGCCGACCAGCAGTCCCGCGAGCGAAACGGACGAAACGGTTCTGGCGACCATGCGCGGTCGATTATGTCTCGCCTCGCGGGGATTGCACCGTCAAAGGGAACCGTCTTCGGGGTACACTCGGCCTGTCTTGTGGCCCGAGGGCGCTTCGACCCGGTTGGTCCGGCGGGCCTGAGGGGGCCCGTGTTACGACGAATGCCCACAGTGGCCTGGGAGAGTGGTGATGAACACGTCGACACCGAAATGGCTCGCGTTGGTTGCCATCACGGCGATGGCCGTGACGGTCGGGCTCCGCGGCGCCGCGGCCGATTTGCCGGAGATGGATGGTGTCCCGACCGCGACCGCGGAGACGGTTGGGATGTCGTCCGAGCGCCTCGAGCAGATCGACCGCGTCATGCAGGCGTATATCGATCGAAACGAAACCGCGGGGGTCGTGACGCTTGTGGCGCGAAAGGGCAAGGTGGTGCATTTCTCGGCGCTGGGTGAGCGAGATGCCGAGAGCGGCGCGCCGATGACGCACGACAGCATCTTTCGTATCGCGTCGATGACGAAGCCGATCGCGTCAGTAGCGCTGATGATGATGTACGAGGAGGGGCGCTTCCAACTGCGCGACCCGATCTCGAAGTGGCTCCCGGAATTTGCCGACATGCGGGTGGCCATTCCCTCACCCCCGGAAGAGCGAGTGACTGGGCGATACAAGACCGTGCCGGCCGAGACCCAGATCACGGTGCAGCAGCTGCTGACCCACACGGCCGGACTCCCGAACAGCTACCGGGGCATCACCCAGCCGGAGTTTCAGCGGATGTCCGCCCAAACCACACCGGGCGACACCGTCGCCGACATGGTGAAACGACTGGCCGCATTGCCGCTCAACTTCCAGCCGGGTGAGCATTGGGAATATGGGCGGGCCACCGACGTCGTCGGCCGATTGGTCGAGGTGATGTCTGGGCAGACGCTCGATGAGTTCTTCAAAGAGCGGATCTTCGCGCCGCTCAACATGACTGACACCCACTTCTTCCTGCCGCAATCGAAGCTGGACCGCTTCACGGCGCTGTATGGACCGGATGCGAACGGCAAGATCACGCTGTCGGAGGCCCCGACCGCGGCCAGCCGCTATGTGGCCGAGCCGCACACCTACTTCAGCGGCGCTGGCGGCCTGGTCTCGACCGCGCGTGACTACTTCCGATTCCAGCAGATGATGCTGAACGGCGGCGAACTGGAGGGCACTCGGCTGCTGAGCCGGAAGACGGTCGAGATGATGACCACCAACCACACTGGCGACAAGGGCATCTGGCTGGCGGGTCCCGGCTACGGCTTCGGGCTGGGCTACGCCATCGTGACCGATCTCGGTCCAGCCGCGACCCCTCGTTCGGAAGGGTCCTTCTACTGGAGTGGTGCCTTCGGCACCATCTTCTGGGTGGACCCGATCGAAGAGGTCATCGGCATCGTCATGCAGCAACTGCGGCCCTACACCCACATCAACGTCCGGCCTGACATGGCGTCGATGACCTATCAGGCGATTATCGATTAGTCCCCTGGAAATTCCGTCTCCGACTGCGCCACACCGAATTGGCTTCAGGGCGCTGCCAGTGACGCCGAGATGATCTCCTCGTCGTTTCTCGCGATGATGTGCTTGTTCGCGTAGGCTGGGTGCGACCAGTTCACGTAGGTGAGTTCGCGCCGGTTGCCTGGGCGCGAGGTCGGTTTCAGCAATGACGTCCGGCTGATCTCCTCGTATCCCTCGGGCGAGAGCTTCGCGATGATCAAGTCGCCACGGTCATTGTTGATGAACACCCGGTCTTCGTGCTTCACCAGGAAGGCGCTCGTCCAGCGGGCGCGTTCGCCGGTCGCTTCCTGGGTCTCCCACACCCGTTCGCCGGTCGCGGCCACGAGGCATCTGAGTTGGCCGTAGCTGCCGAATCCGTAGATGTAGTCGCCTTCGATAATCGGCGTGCCGATCACGGCGTGCAGGCCATCGGTCAGAATCTCGCTGTGGCTGTCACCGCGCCAGCGCATCTCGGCGTCGGGCCGGTCGTTGTCCAGTCCCAACATCATCGGCCCGTCGTAGAACGTGGTGACGAACAGGTCGCTGCCGCGTCGCACCGGGGTCGCGACGGTCATGTCGTAGCCGACTTCGAACGGTTGTTCCCAGTAGACCTCGCCGGTCGCCGGGTCGAGTGACGAGACGGCCAGTGGGTGCCAGATGACGAGCTGTCGAACCCCACCGGCTTCGATGATGACCGGCTGCGCCACGCCGGCGCCCGCCTCGACCGAGGAGAGCGCGCGCCACACTTCGGCCCCGGTCGTGCGGTCAAACGCCACCACCTTGGCGTCAGGGGTGCCGCCGACGAGTGTGATGACTCGCTCGCCGTCCACGATCGGGGCGCTGGCGAAGCCCCATTGCGGAATCTCCGCCCCGAAGTCTTGGACAAAACTCGTCCGCCACAGCACCTCGCCGGTGTCGACCTTCAGCGCGGTCATGATGCCGCTGGCGCCGACGGCGTAGACCTGGTCCCCGTCCACGGTGGGGGTGGCGCGGGGGCCTTCGTCCCACGCTACACCCAGGTAGCTGGCCTCCCAGCTCTGGGTCCAGACGATCTCCCCTGTTTCTTCGTCCAGGCAGAGGATGCGCTCGGTGCCGTCGAGCCCCCGGGCGCGCTCGAAGTCGGTGATGAAGATGCGTCCGTCGGCCACCGACGGGCCGGAGAACCCATGATGAATCGGCGTGCGCCACCGCACGTCGAGTCCCGCCTCCGGGAAGGTCTCGAGGATGCCGGTTTCGGTCCAGACACCGACGCGTCCTTCGCCACGGAACTCGGGCCAGTCGTTGGCCAACGGCGCCGCAACGCCAAGGAGCACGAGCGCCATGGCGGCCGGGGTGGTTCGGGTCATGTGCGAGGAAGTGTTCATGTGTGCGTCTCTCAGCCGCCCTCAAGGTCTGGCGGTCACAGGCCTAGGGCGCGTCCAATTCGTCGTAGATCGCCTGCACGTTGGCGGCGGCGCGGTCCATGGTGTGGTCGGGGTAGCGGGTGCCCAGGTCCAGCGCGGCGACGGCTTCGTCGACCGATCGCCCGGCCTCCTTCGAGGCTCGTACCGCGTCGAGGAAGTCGCGGTTGAATCGCGCGTACTCTTCCAGGTCGTCCCAGGTGATCCACCCCCGCATCGGACTTCCGGGCGGCGGGGGAATATGTCCGGGAATCACCCGTTGCACACCGTCGATCGATGCCACGATCCGGTCGAGGGTCTCGGGATAGGCGATGCCGCTTCCGCCGTTGTTCACGTCGATGTAGGGGGTGCCCATGAACGCGAACAGGTCACCCAGGTGCGCCGTCCCCAACGCCGGAAAGACCACGACGATGTCGCCGTCGGTATGCCCGGCGCCGAAGTGATAGAGGTCGATCTGGTCTCGTCCTTCGAACAGCGTCATCGTGTCGCCCACCGTGCGATCTGGCAATCCGACCGCACCCGCCCCCGCGAAAATCTCCATGTCGCGCATCCGCGTGGCGGCGTTCTCGTGGGCGACGATCTGGACGGTGGCGGGGAAGTCGACATTGCCGCCCACGTGGTCGCCGTGGGTGTGGGTGTTGATGATGGTGGAGATCGGCTGGTCGGTGATCAGCCGCATGGTCTCGAGAATCGACTGGCCCCAACCGGCGAGCTTGGTGTCGACCAGCACCACTCCGTCGTTTTCCGTGACGAGCGCGGCGGTGTGCCCACCGCCGCCGCTGATGACATACAGGTTCTCACGGACGTCCATCGACTGGATCGCAACCGCCCGGTCGTCTTGCGCCATGCCGCTGGTGACCGCGACAGCGAGCAGCGCGGAGGTCGTCAAGCCGCCGAGGGCAATCGCTCGTAGCACGTGACACCGTCCTCTCGGGGCGCGGCCCCGTCTACCGAAAGATGTGCTTGGGAATCTTGCCGGTCACCAGTTGCGTGAAGTCCACCGCCTCCGCGACATGAAAATCGACGGCGATGCTGGCCAGCGACACCGCCTTGGTCGGGGTCAGACCTTTCTCGGCGACCAGAAACGCGACCACTTCATCGACCGCCTTCTGCAGCGCACGGTCGAGATCGAGGTCGATGCCCATCATGATGTAGTGCGTATCGTTCTCCGCTCGGGGGCCGGATATCGACCGGTCCGTGTGCAACACGAACCGGAATCGGCCTGACAGGGATTGTTCGATGGCGGTGCCGCTGACCTCGCCGTCCCCTTGCGCCGAGTGCGGGTCGCCGACGTAGAACAGCGCCTCGGGATGTAGGACAGGCAGATACAGAGTGCTCCCCACCGTGAGTTCCTTCACGTCCATGTTGCCGCCAAAATCGCCCGGCGGGCGAGACGCTTGGACCCCGGGGATGTCGACGCCGGGCTCGCCGAGCACCGGTGTCGGCGCGACCGCCATGATGCCCATGAAGGGCGCCAGCGGCACGTGGATGTCGTCGGAAAACAGCGCCACCTCTCGGCCGTCGACCATACCGGTATGGATGACATGCCGCGTGGTCTCGACCTCGTCGCGTACGGCGTCGTTCGGGCGAGACCCTGGGTAACCCGACCCGAAGACGCCGGCGGTTGACCCGGTGTTGTTGATGCCGAACGGGGCCCGCGTGGTCAACTCGAGAATCTGGATTTCGAGCACGTCGCCGGGTTCGGCTCCGGTGATGGCGATCGGACCGGTGATGACGTGACCGCTCCGACCCTCGCGCGGTCGCCCGTCCCGTGACGCCCAAAAGTCGATCACGTCCGGGAGGATGTCTTCGGGCGCGACCCCCAGGTCGCGGAGCAATGTCGCCGGATGCTCGCGCTGGGTCGAGCCGGCGTGGCTCAGCGTGTCCACCCGCACCGTGTCACCTGACGCGATCGTCAATACCGGGGGCTTGTCGAGTGGAAACCAGCCCCAACTCAGCGTCTCCGGGTGCGACGGCACGTAGTGATCGGCCGGCTGAGCCAGCGCGGTGCCGCAGAGCATCGAGGCGCTGGCGACGACGACCGTCGCCAATACAAGTCGTCTTGACATCTTGATCACGCTCGCCATGTTCGCTGGCCGCACACTGACACAAGAAGCGGCAATGCGCGCTAGAATACCGCCAAATCATCCGAGACACACGGCCAGCGGCGATCTTGAGGAGTTCACGATGACCAGACAATTGACGGTGCCCCTGGTGGCGCTGGCCCTGCTGCCTGCCGCCACGGCCGCGGCCCAGGACAACTGGCCGCAGTTCCGAGGGGAGGCCGCGGGTGTCGTCGCCGACAACCCGGCACTGCCGGTCACATGGGGGCCGAACGAGAACATCGCCTGGGAAATAGAGATGCAGGGCCGCGGCTGGGCGTCTCCGATCGTGTGGGGAGACCATGTCTTCGTGCTGACGTCGACGGCGGTCACCGGACCGGAAGTGCCGATTCAGCCGATCGAGAACTACCGCGCCCGCTCGCTCGGCGGGGCGATGACCGCCGCCTATGTGACCACACAAACCGAGCCGCTCCGGTGGGTGCTCTACGACATCGACTTCGCGACCGGCGCGGTGCAGTGGGAACACACCGTGCACGAGTCCATTCCGGCGTTGCCCACGCACCAGAAGAGCACCTTCGCGTCGGAGACGCCGGTGACGGACGGCGAACGGGTCTACATTTACATGGCCGACATCGGGCTGTACGCGGTGGACTTCACCGGCGCGTTGGTCTGGTCGGTGGAGTTCGACTGGCTGGCGAGGCGCGAATGGGGCGCCGCGTCCTCGCCGGTGTTGCACGACGGTCGCCTCTATGTGGTCAACGACAGTGAGGCGGAGTCGTGGGTCGCGGCGTTCGACACGGCGACCGGCGACCAGTTTTGGAAGATCGACCGGGACGAGGGGTCGAACTGGTCGACGCCGTTCGTCTGGGAAAACGACGTGCGGACCGAGCTTGTGACCACTGGTCGCAACGCCGTGCGGTCCTACGGGCTCGACGGCGAACTGTTGTGGCAGTTGAGCGGCATGTCGACCCTGGTCATTCCGACGCCGTTCTCGGACCACGGCCTGCTGTATATCAATTCGGGGTACGTGGCCGATGAACATCGCCCGGTGTATGCGATTCGTCCCGGTGCCAGCGGCGACATTACGCTGCCGGAGGGCGCGACCAGCAACGACTACATCGTCTGGTCACACCCGCAGCTCGGGTCCTACAACCCCTCGTCACTCGTGTACGGCGATGTGCACTACACCCTGCTCGACCGGGGCATCATGATGGCCTATGACGCGCGGACCGGGCAGGAGGTCTATCCGCGGAAGCGGATCACGGCGGGAACCTTGTTCACCGCCTCGCCGTGGGCCTACAACGACAAGATTTTCGTGCTGAGCGAGGATGGCGACACGTTCGTCATCCAGGCGGGTCCGGAGTTCGCGGTTCTTGGCCGGAACTCGCTGGACGAGATGACGCTCTCGACCCCGGCGGTGGCACGTGACAGTCTCATCATCCGGACGGCGACGAAGTTGTATCGCATTGCGGAGAGTGCCAACTAGACGCAGGAGAGAAGAAACGATGGCGTATCAGCGACGTGGCAACGAAGCCTTGGCCTGGACACGACGCGCCTTTTTGGGCGCCGCTTTCGCGGGCAGCGCCGCCGCACCGGCCTGGGCACGGCAGCAGGCGCCACAGGTGCCGCCCTACGAGCCACGCGACTGGTCCGGTCAGAGTCCACTGCCGTATCCGGATCCGGACCTCATCGCGCTGGACCGGCGGTTTGGTCGCTACATCCTGTTCAACACGCCGATCAAACGGTTGCACATTGGCACGATGTGGGCGGAGGGGCCGGCCTGGAACGGTTCCGGACAGTACTTGGTCTGGAGTGACATCCCGAACAACGTGCAGCACCGGTGGATTCAGGAAGACGGCCGGGTCACCGTGTTCCGCCGCCCATCGGGACACAGCAACGGCAACACGTTCGATCGTGAGGGGCGCCAGCTCTCCTGCGAACATGGCGGTCGCAGAGTCGCCCGGTACGAGCACAACGGTGACGTCACCACCATCGCCGAACGATTTGACGGCAAGCGCTTGAATTCGCCGAACGATGCGGTCGTCGCCCCCGACGGCGGCATCTGGTTCACGGATCCGCCGTACGGGATACGTGGAGACTATGAGGGATTCCGAGCCGAGTCGGAAACACCGCCGGCGGTGTACCGGGTGGACCCACAGACCGGTCAGGTGGCACTGGTCACTGACGAGCCGGCGGGGCCGAATGGTTTGTGTTTCTCACCGGACTACAGCCGACTGTATGTCGCCGACACCGGGTCAGGACGTGAGATCCGGGTGTTCGACGTCGACGGAACGCGGCTCACAAACGGCCGCACCTTCGTCGAGCTCCGCGCGCCCGGGACAAACAACCTGGTCGCGGCCGACGGCATCCGGTGCGACGTCGACGGCAACGTCTGGGCCGGAGCGGGCGATGGGGTGCTGGTGACGGCGCCAGACGGCGACATGATTGGCGCCATCCGCCTGCCGGAGCGCTGTGCAAACCTCTGCTTCGGCGGCACCCGGCGCAACCGCCTGTTCATGTGTGCCAGTCAGTCGCTCTACTCGGTCTATGTCGGCGTGATCGGCGCCGGTATCGCCTAGGTTTCGGGCGGGGCATCCCATCTGGCGTTGTTGCTTTTTCGGTCACAGTCCGCCTGCCTGCTCCCTCCTTGCGCCTTGCCAGACGAACGCCTTGCCAGGAAACCTCCCGGGCGAGGGATCGGTCTTGACGGCGTTGCTTCGTCGGTGACATGGCGCCTGGCTGCTCGCTCCTTGCGCCTTGCCAGCACGTCACACGCGGGCCGTGAGGCCTCGGGCAGGAAACGGGTCACGCCCCGCTGGCGGCCGTAGCAAGGGCCTTTAGGCCCGCTGAACGATCAGCGCCCCTGAAGGGGCTTCCTACGATCTCACGGCCGCCGTTTCCTCAGGAGCCGAACGCGACTTCTTTCTGACGGGGCGCAGCCCCGTCTGAAAAGGGAGACGAGCCGAGGGATCGTGCTTCCGCCGGTGAGGACCGTGCGCGGGCGCGGAGTCTTAGCGCCGGGTCTGGGGCCAGCTTCGCGATCGCTTTTCCCTCGGTGTCGGGACTAGGCACCCGTTAGCCCGCGCCAAGCGCTCTGAGGGCCAAGGTGAGGAGGGTTGGGCTCGTCGACCGATTCGCGGACTGAGATGCCCGCTCCCGCCGCCCGAGCGCACCTGGATGGCGTCCCTTTCCGTCGCGTGGGGCCCGGGGGCGGCGGAGGCTGGGGTGTCAGCGAATGCCGGTGCGAGGCTCGAAGCGAGCCATGTAGCCGGGGACGACCCAATCCGAATCGACGCCCAAGAATTGGGCGATCTGCTTGAGATACCCGCGGAGATAGACCGGAGCCGGGAGGTCATCGAGGTTGTCTTCCTCGATGGACCGCAAGTTCGTGAGCGAGATATTGGTCGACAGATTGATCTGATCGACCATCACGCCGCGCGCCTCTCGTAACCGTCGGATGGCCGATCCGTCACACTGCTTTGTCTCGGCCAGGATGCCGTCTACGCGCTGGTCGCTGCTGCTGACCGGGTTCTCCTCGCCCTCGGTGCCGGGCGTGGCGGACGGCGACTCGCCGGGCCAAGGTGAGGCTCGTTCCGCGAGCGGTGCGGTCGTCTGGTGCGCGCGCTGGGCCTCGTGGGAGGGCGCCTCAGTTCCGCGCCCACGCGCGGCCAGATCTTCGTCATAGCGTTCGCGTGTCTGCCCATCGCCGAGCACGCGGAACGCGGTCTCCATCCGTTCGGACACGAGCCGTGC
>CAUZAY010000020.1:0-24976 GCA_963577695.1 Vicinamibacteria bacterium
CCACTCCACGAGGTTCCGTACGTACGTGCCAATCCCGAAATCCTCGAACTTTCGGATGTCGATCGCGATTCGCATCTCTCACGATCCTACCTGTTGCGCGCGCCCGCCGCTGACACGAGGAGGTTGCTGAAGAACGCTTCGCCTGGAAAACCCAGAGACTAGCAGTCGGTCACCCATGGCGCCTGTCGCCCTGAGGGCACAAGGACCGACCGTGGTGGTGAAACCCGGAGCGGTGGGCCACAGCGCCTTCCGGGGTCGGTAACGGTGCCATCGCGTCAGTATGGCGAGCAGACGCGGACGGCTCGCGGGTAGGATCGAAGCCACGGGCTGTTAGCCGACCGCGACGCACAGCAGGTCCGAGGCGATCGTGAGCGGGCCGCGGTACCGTGTCTGAAGATGCACCAGGTTCGCATCGAGATCCTGGTTTGCCGAGACATGGCTCAGCACCAACCTGCCCGCGCCGGCGTCGGTCGCCATCTGTCCCCACACACTGGGCTTGGCGTGCAGGTCGGTGGCGGCCCCGGGCGACGCTTCTGACCCCGCGAAATGCACCACGAGGAGGTCCACACCGCGCACAAAGTCCGTGAACGCAGGATTCGAGCCGTTCTGGTCGCTGCTGAATGCGAGGCTGGCGTCACCAACGTCGATACGGTAGCCGACCGCTGGGACCGATCCGTGGGGCACGCCGAGGCCACGGACGCGGACCTGTCCTTCCGTCACCACCTCTGTCGGCTCGGCGGCGTTGACGTCGACCTCCACCGAGGTGAGCGCCACGCGGCTGTTCAGGATCCGGAACACGCCATCGGGCCCGAACAGACCCCCGAGGAAGTTATCGACGGAGGGGAACCCTGGGCGCCCCGAGGGGCCCGCCATCAGGAGCTCGCCACCTCGCGGCCAGAGCAGGGCGGGCACGTCCGAGACATGGTCGGGATGAAAGTGACTCAGCGCGAGCACGTGCAGATCGGACAGCGTCGCACCCGCCTGATGAAATCGGACAAACGTGCCGCCCCCAGCGTCCACCATGACGCGGCTGACGCCGTCGACCCAAACGATGTAGCCGGCCGATGCCCGCCCCGCGCCGAACGGTCCACCGGAGCCGAGCACCTGGAGCGCGACACCAGAGTCGCCACACGCGCCTCGCGCGAGACCAGCGCCCGACGTGGCCAACAGCAGCCCAGTCAGGAGAGCGGCGCGAGCAACCATTCTCACGCGCACACTCCTACGGTCTGTCCTCGACCGTGATCTGCCCGATCGCCCAGGGGTGGTCGGTGCAGTGATAGAGGAACGTGCCGAGATCGTCCAGCGTGACGTACGCTGACGTCGCGGGCTCGACGGGGCCGATGCTCCATCTGCCGTCCCGGGCGGCAATGGTGTGTGCGACCTCACCGTTGTTGATGAACTGGAGGCGCGCCCCCCGGGTCACGAGCGCCCGTACGGGGTTGAAGTGATGCTCGTCGAACCCGTACCGTGTCCCGCCGACCATGCCTCTCGTCCCTTCGATCAGCGTGGCCGTTTCGATCCGCCGCGTCGCGGTCGGCGCCGGCCGTGGCCGCTCGTAGCCCTCCCAGGGGTCGAGCACCGGTTCCCCGCGCGCCGCAACCTCGCCGTCCAGCGCGAACGCCCACAACTCGGAGCCCATCGCGATGGCGATGTACTGCCGCCCGTCGAGCTCGTAGACGCTCGCCGGTCCGGGGCGCACGAGGGCGCCGGTCGGACTGGTGCGGAAGGTCCACGCCCGCTCGCCGGTACGTGCGTCGTAGGCCTCCACTTGACCGCCGGCCGAGCCTCGAAACATCAAGCCGCCCGCGGTGGTCAGCGGCCCGCTCGTCCCAAGCCATGACGCCGGCATCTCGTGCTTCCACACCACTCTGCTGGTCCGTGTGTCAACGGCGGCGAGGATGCCAACCGGGTCGGGCAGCGTGAGCTCGTTGTCGTCGAGTCTCCAGTGGAACGGATCCTCGAATCGGCGTGCGCGCCCGACTATCGCCTGGCCCTGCGCGTAGATGTAGCCCGTCTGCGGGCTGAAGGACATCGGCGTGACCCGCACCCGCGGAATTGGCACGCCTGGAGCCACGATGGTGTGCTCGTTCACCATCGGTGGCGTGAAGCCACTGCAGCTCAACTCGAACGGGGGCGGCACGCGGTCGCGCCAGAAGGAGCAGTCCGGCAAGATGCTCTCGGCCCCCACCGGGAAGGGTTGGGTCGCCGCGGTGCGCTGGTACGCATCCTGGGGGACCTCGCGTTCTTCGATCGGCGTCAGGGGCTCGCCCGTCTCTCGATCGAAGAGAAAGAGCACGCCATCGGCGCGCATCGCCGCCAGCGCCTTGCGCGGCTCTCCTGTCCCCGTGTCGTGGTCGTAGAGCAAGAGCGGGGTCGCGATGTCGGCGTCCCAGACGTCATGGCGAACCACCTGGTAGTGCCACCGCCGTTCCCCAGTCCGGATGTCGAGCGCGAGCACCGACGCCGTGAAGAGGTTGTCGCCCGCCCGAATCTCGCCGCCGAACATCGGCGCCGGATTGCCGGTGGCGAAGTAGACCAGGTCGAGGTCCGGGTCGACGGTCCCGACGAGCCAGACGCCGCCGCCGCCAAGCTCCCAGGTATCCGAGTCCTGCGGCCAGGTGTCGTGGCCGAATTCGCCGGGCCGCGGCACGATGAAGAACGTCCACTCGACGTCGCCGGTATCGGCATCCAGGGCGATGATGCGCCCCTGCCCTCCGGTATCGCCATTCGCCAGTCCCACGAAGACCCGACCCGCAGCGTACATCGGCGCCGTGGTGACGGCCTCGCCCGCGTCCGCCGGGTCGCTGCCAACCGACTCCACCCACACCATCTCGCCTGTTTCCTGGCGTAAGGCCGCGACCTGTCCGCTGCGGAGCCCGACGAACACGAGCCCGTTGCCCACGCCCACGCCCTGCCATGAGGGCACCATGCCCGCGCCCTCGACCGAGTCCTTGGGCTGCCAGCGCCACATCTGATCGCCTGTCCGGGCATCGATCGCGAACACGTTGGCGCCGCCCGTGAGATAGAGCACTCCGTCAAGGATGATCGGCGTCGCGCGCGACGCCGCCCCTCCCTCCAGACGCGTGACCCAGGCCCCGCTCAGCCGGTTGACGGTGGCCGTGGTGATGTCGGCCAGGGTCGAGTACCGCGTGCCGGACCAGTTGCCGCCCGCCAGCGGCCAGTCCTGGGACGGATAGCCACGTCCGCGCTCTGGTGTCTGTCCCTGGATGCCGCCCGTCTGCGCGACGATCCCGAGCACCATGGCGATGGCGACACTGACACGGGTGATGAACGGCATGAGGCTCTCCTTCTCGTCTGTGTCGGTGACGGAGCGACAATGACAGGTCACTGTGCCTTCCAGAGTCTTGCCAAGGGTGTCTCTCGAGTCAAGCCGCACCTCGAAGCTGGTCGTCACTGCCGGGCTGTGACCGAGGAAGCAACGCCGTCCACGCGGGTACCTCATTCCGGCGGGAGCAGGCCTCGGAGCCGAAGATAGGCACGCAGGACTGGGTGCCACCCAGGATGATGCTTTCGGTAGAACGCCAGATGGCTGCGCCGATACGCCATCGCCGTCGCGGCCCGGGCATGCCGGCCAGAGCGACCGCGTCGATGTACCACCTCGACCTCTGGCGTAAAAAGCACGTGCCGCCCGCGCGCGCGTATCGACGCGCAGAAGTCGACGTCCTCCGTATACAGAAAGAAGCGCTCGTCGAGGCCCCCGACCGCCTCCGCGTCGGCCCGGCGTACCAGCAAGCAGGCGCCGCTCACCCAGTCGACCAGGCGCTCTCGACGAGCCTGACGCTCAGCGAGCCCAGTTAGCAGCGGCACCCCTTGGCCGTGCCCGCGCACCAGGCTTTTCTGCCACAGTTCGGCCAGCGGCGACAGCATCGGCCCGGATGAAATTTCGAGGCGTCCCGTCCCGTCGACGAGCCTGGGCCCCGTCACCGCCACATCGTCGTGCGCGTCGAGAATCTCGGTCAAGCGGTCGATCGCCCCGGTGGGGAGGAGTGCGTCGCTGTTCAGGAGCAGAACCAGGCGGCTGCGCGTCGCGGTGATCCCGATGTTGGTGGCTCGCGCGAAGCCGAGGTTGCCTCCGGCATCGATCACCTCGACCGGCGGCCCATAGGCGCGCGCGGCCGCGGCGCTCCCGTCCGTTGACGCGTTGTCGACGACGACGGTTTGGTGCGACGCGCGAGGCGGGTGGTCACGCAGCCGGCTCAAGCAGGCCTGGAGGTCGTCGCGCGCGTCGTAGCTCACGATGACAATCGCCAGTTCGGTCGTGGGCGTCATCCAGACTGTCCCACTTCTTCGAGCACGGCCAGGGTCTCGGCCGCGGCTCGGGCCCAGGTAAAGCACGGCAGCCGCCTGGCAGCGGCGGCGAGCAGCGTCTGGCGGGCACCTGGATTCCGCAGCAGATCGAGCATGGCGTCGGTGATGGCCGGGACATCGGTCACCCCCACCCGACGGGCGGCATCCACATACAGTTCTCGGGCCACCGCCGTGTCGCCCACGATCGCAGGCACACCCGCGGCCATCGCCTCGAGCGGTGCGAAGCCGAAGCCCTCATATTCTGACAGAAACGCAAAGACCGTCGCCCGTCGGTACAAGGCCCAGAGTTCCGTCTCGTCGACGTAGTCACGGACACTGACGCGGTTCTCCAACCCGGCCTCGGCGGCAAGACGAGCCGGGTCCTGTCTGGGATGGCTCCGATTGTCACCGACCAGCACCAGTTGGGCGTGCGGCAACGCCGCCGCCACCGGCTTGAAGGCGGTGATCAGCGCCGGTACATGGCGTCGATTGAAGATCGAGCCCACATACAGCACCAGCGGCTCGCGCTCAAGAGGCGCGGCCGGCTCGACGTGGTGAATACCTGACCAGATGACAGATATGCGCTCCCGCGGCACTCGGAGGTGGGTCGCCACCTCATCGCGGGTAAATCCCGAGACCGCGACGATGCGGGCCGCACGATGAGCGGTTTGTCTGGTCATCCATCGTCGCCGCACTCCTTCTCGCCACGGGAACCACTCGGGATGGGTTTCGAAGCTGATGTCGTGAATGGTCACCACCACCGGCACACGCGCGGCAAGCGGCGCGGCATAGCCGGGGGCGAACAGGACATCGGGTTCGGACGCGTTGACGGCGGCCGCGAACTGGGTCTGTTCCCACCAGGTGCCCCCGTCACCGGGGACCGCCTCGTATCGGAACGGACCGTGCCCCTCGCGCCCGAACGGCGCGCCGAGCAGGGCCGGCGAATCGCCGGGTACGGGGCCGTACAGCACGAACTCGTGCGGCCCGTCCGATGGCAGGCCCCGCCACTCGGCACACAGCGCGGCGAGGTATCGCCCCACGCCGGTGCGGTCCCCGAGCAGTTCGCGGGCGTCTATCCCTATACGCATGGGTCGCAAGACACGAGTCGGCGCCTCAGGGTGAGACGGCCCGGCGGCGCTCGATCGCCAGTTCGTAGGCGGCTCTGAGGCGGTCGGCTGAGGCCCGCCAGGAAAACCGACGGGCTTGGACGGGCCCCGCCGCGGACAGGCGCCGACACAGTTGGTCGTCCGTCACCAGTCGCCCAATGGCCGCCGCCAGTGCCTCGACATCCAACGGATCGACGAGTAGACCGGCGTCGCCGACGACCTCCGGCAGGGCGCCACAGCGTGCGGCCAGCACCGGCACCCCCAGTTCCATCGCCTCGAGCGCCGGGATGCCGAACCCCTCGTCCAACGACGGCAGAATGAGTCCAACCGCCTGCTCGTACAGCGCCCGGAGTCGCTGATCGTCCACATAGCCCTCGTGTCGGACGTGACCAGCCAGCGGTGGCTGCCTCAGCGGCGCGAGGACGGCCGCGTCGTCCGGTGACAGCTGCCCGGCCAGCACCAACGGCGGCACCTGGGGCTGTGTGGCTCGCACGCGGGCATAGGCGTCGAGCAACCGGTCGACGTTCTTGCGGGCGCTGACCGTGCCGACGAACAGCAGGTGCTTCGGTCGGGGCGTGTCCGCCCGTGTCGGCCAGCCAGGCGGACCATTGGGACAGACGATGATCCGCTCGGGCGCCAGGTCGAGCCGGGTGGCCACCTGCTCGCCGGTGTAGTGCGAGGGCACGACCACCACATCGGCACGATGGGCGTGGGCATGGGCCAGGCGAGCGTAGTCACGTCGGATCTCGCGGACGCCTCGCTCCGGGTGCACCAGGAAGTCGACATCGTGAATGGTCACCACTTGGGCCGCGCTCCGGGTGGGCACCATGAGCGGCGTCGGGGAATGGACGACATCGAATGGTCCAGGGGCCAGGAGTTCCACGGGCGGCCATTCCTGCCGATGCCACAGCCAGTTCAAGCACTGCACGGGCACCCGCCGATCCACCCTTCGGACCCCGGCCGGCAGTGTCGTGGTCAGACGATCCTTCCAGGAGCTGCTGAAAACCGTGAGGTCAGGGCGGGCGGAGTCAAGCCGGGCCAGGGCGTCTACCAGCCGGGCGACCCAGAGCCCCACGCCCGTTCGATGCCGGAGCGCGGGGCGGTAGTCGATAAGAATCCGCACGATCTTCGTGGATGGGTCCGAGCCGCCACCGGCCGTTCGTCCGTGGACGGGAGACAGGTCCCCGCCAGCTTGTGGGGCATCGTAGCACAGGGGACCTGCACCGTCGCCAGGGTCATCGCCGGGACCTGGCCTCAATGGCACAACTCCTTGTACATCAACATCTTGACAGCATTGCAAGCCTGATGTTATGGTTAGAATTTTCCTAGATCTCACGGTCGATGGCGTCCACGGACCAAGGGGGGCGCTGGCGACATTGTCGAGTTCTACCGAACAGCGGGCCAGATGAAAATCGCGGTCGTAGGAACCGGATATGTCGGATTGGTCGTCGGGGCGTGCTTCGCCGAAACCGGGAACGATGTCGTCTGCGTAGATGTGGACGAACGGAAGATTCGGGGGCTGCGGCGGGGACGGATCCCGATCTATGAGCCGGGCCTGGACGAGCTCGTCACGCGCAACCGAGTTGAGCAGCGGCTGCGTTTCAGCACCGCGCTGGGGCGGGCCGCGCGTGGGGCCGAGATCATCTTCATCGCGGTCGGCACGCCGCCTGACGAAGACGGGTCCACCGACGTGCAGTATGTGTTGGCGGCCGCACGGGATCTGGCCCGCGCCATCGACGGATACAAGGTCGTCGCGCTGAAGAGCACGGTCCCGGTAGGGACGGCCGAGCGGGTGCGGGAGACGATCGCGGCCGAGACGACGCACCCCTTCAGCGTGGTCAGCAACCCGGAGTTTCTGAAGCAGGGCTCCGCGGTTGATGACTTCCTGAAGCCGGATCGGGTTGTGGTCGGCACGATGGCCGACGACAGAGCCGCAGCCATCATGCGCACCCTGTATGCGCCGTTCACCCGGACCGGGTCCCCGGTCGTGCTCATGGACTGCGCCAGCGCGGAGCTGAGCAAGTATGCCGCCAATGCCATGCTGGCGACCCGCGTGTCCTTCATGAACGAGATGGCGAATGTCTGCGAGCAGGTCGGCGCCAACGTCGATGCCGTCAGGCGGGTCGTGGCATCCGACTCCCGCATCGGGTCGTCGTTCCTGTTTCCCGGTATCGGGTACGGTGGGAGTTGCTTTCCCAAGGATGTCAAAGCACTGGTGCGTTCGGCCAAAGACTCCCGCTATCGGTTCCGCATCCTGGAGGCGGTGGAGGCGGTCAACACCAGCCAGAAGCGACGGCTGTTCGGCAAGATGCGGAAGGTGCTCGGTCCCCTGCGGGGGAAACGGATTGGTCTCTGGGGGTTGGCGTTCAAACCGCGCACCGATGACATGCGTGAGGCCCCGTCTATTGTCCTGATCGAGGCGCTCCTGGCGGCCGGCGCGACCGTGACGGCCTACGACCCGCAGGCCCGCGGCGCGGCGCGCGCCATCTTCGGGTCGCGCGTGACGCTGGCGGCTCGCAGCTACGACGCGGTCGAGAACGCCGACGCGCTCGCGATCGTGACCGAGTGGAGCGAGTTTCGCGAGCCAGATTTTGCCCGCATGCGCGCACTGATGCGAGCGCCGGTTATTTTCGATGGACGCAACCTGTTCGACCTCGAGCAGATGCACGCGCTCGGGTTCACCTACCACTCCATCGGACGATGATATGAGCGCCGTGCTGGTCACCGGCGGTGCGGGGTATATCGGGAGCCACGCCGTCAAGGCCTTGCAAGCCGCGGGGCACACCGTCGTCGTGCTCGACAACCTGTCCGCCGGTCATCGGGCCGCGGTGGGTGACGCTCCACTGATCGAGGCCGACGTGCGAGACACGCCGTCGGTGCGGGCCGCGCTGCGTACGCACGACATCAGGGCGGTGATGCATTTCGCCGCACTGCTCTCCGTCGGCGACTCCGTGACCGACCCCGCCAGCTACTACGATTGCAATGTAGGTGGCTCGTTGGCGCTGTTGGACGCGATGGTGGCCGAGGGAGTGGATCGGTTCGTCTTGTCGTCGACCTGCGCTGTGTACGGTGATCGGGTCGCTACGCCGATCGACGAAGCCCATCCCACCGCGCCGATCAACGCGTACGGCGACACCAAGCTGGCGGTAGAGCGGGCCCTGCTGCACTACGGCCGGGCGTACGGTCTCCGGTCGGTTGCTCTGCGCTACTTCAACGCCGCCGGCGCGGATGCCGACGGTGAGATCGGCGAAGACCACGCCCCCGAGATTCATTTGATTCCTCGCGCGATCGCGGCGGCTCGGGGCGAAGAACCACTCAAGATCTTCGGCGACGACTATCCGACCGCCGATGGCACCTGCGAGCGCGACTACGTGCACGTGTCTGATTTGGCGAGCGGACACCTCCGGGCCCTCGCCGCGCTCGATGTGTCGGTTATGAGCGACGCCGGAGAGGTGAGCCGCGTGTTCAACTTGGGCACCGGCCGCCCGCACTCGGTCCGCGAGGTCGTGCGAGCGGTGGAGCGGGTCTCCGGGCTCTCCGTCCCCACGCTGCCCGCGTCGAGACGCGTCGGTGACCCGGCGGTGCTGTTCGCCTCGGCGGACCGCATCGGCAATGACCTCGGCTGGCGCCCGGCCTACACGAGCCTCGACGCGATCGTGGACACCGCGTGGCGGTGGCATGAGACCCATCCCCACGGGTTTGGCGAGTAGCGAGGCCTTGCAATCGTGACTGCACTTCGTCGACTCCTCGGCTATTCCGCACCCCACAAGGCCCGGATACTGCTTGCCCTGCCAGCGATGGGTTGCTATGCGCTGGCCTCGGGCGGGCTCGTGTTGCTCGTGCAGTCGATCTTCGACGAGGTGCTGTCGCTCGGCGAACGGGTCGGCGTGATCTGTGGCGTCATCATCACGCTCTACATCGTGAAGGGCCTCGGCGCCTACTTTTCCGTGTATCTCATGGCCAGCGCCGGCCAGCGCGTGGTCCATGACCTCCGCACAGAGCTCTTCGCCCACATCCTGGGCCAGTCGACCGTGTTCTTCGGCCAACGGACGACTGGCCGCCTCCTGTCACGTATCACCAACGATGTGAGCCGGGTGCAGCAGGTGGTCTCCGAAACGTTCGGCGACCTGGCCCGCGAATCGCTAGCGCTGGTCGTGTTCGCCGGGGTCCTGGTGTATCGCGACCCACGGCTGGCGCTGGTGTGCATGACGGGGGCGCCGCTCTTGATCTACCCGCTGGTGCGGCTGGGACAGCGGGTGCGGCGCACGACCCGACGGGGGCAAGAGGAACTCGAACACCTGTCGCATCTGACCGTCGAGGCGTTCACCGGGCATCGCATCGTGCAGGCGTTTCAGGCGGAGCGCTACGAGCATCAGAAGTTCGAGCGTGCGTCGGACCGGCTGTATCAGACCACGATGAAGATCACGAGTACCGTCTCGGCGCTCCCGCCCCTGATGGAGCTGCTGGGCGGCTTCGGCATCGCGGGCGTGTTGTGGTACGGCGCCCGGGAGATCACGTCCGGCGACCTGAGCGTGGGCCAGTTCCTCTCGTTCATGGCGGCGCTGCTGATGATGTACGCCCCGATCAAGAAACTCAGCCGGGTCAACGCGAACATCCAGCAGGCGATTGCCGCCGCGGAGCGAATTTTCGAGACGCTGGACACGCATACGGAGACGGGTGATCGACCCGACGCGCACGCCCTGCCGACCTTGGATGCGACCGTCGAGTTCCGTGACGTGTCGTTTCAATATCACGACGATGTCGAGGCGGTGTTGCGCGGCGTGTCGTTCACCGTGCGGCCTGGCCAGGTGGTGGCCATCGTCGGGCTCAGCGGCGCGGGCAAGACGACGCTGGTCAACCTGGTGCCTCGATTCCACGATGTGACCGACGGCGCGATCCTGATTGGCGGGACGGACATACGGGCGTTGACGCTGGTGTCCCTCCGGCAGGCAATCGGGATGGTCACCCAGGACACCATCCTGTTCGACGCGTCGGTCGCCGATAACATCGCCTACGCCGCGCCGGGCACCGACTCCGCCCGGATCGAGGCGGTGGCCCGCGCCGCCCACGCGCACGAGTTTATCGTCGACCTGCCGAACGGCTACGACACGATGATTGGCGAGCGTGGGCAGCGGCTGTCTGGGGGGCAGCGCCAGCGGTTGACCATTGCGCGCGCGCTGCTGAAGAACCCACCGATCTTGATTCTGGACGAAGCGACCTCGGCCCTCGACGCCGAGTCGGAGTTGCTGGTGCAAGACGCGCTGGAGAAGCTGCTGCTCAACCGCACCGCCTTCGTGATCGCACACCGGCTGTCGACGATTCGGCGGGCAGATGCCATCATCGTCCTGCAGGAGGGGCGCGTCGTCGAGAGCGGCCGCCACGCCGAGTTGCTCGCACGCCAAGACAGCGTCTACGCGAAACTGTACGCCACCCAGGTGTTCGACACGAATCCGGCCCGGCCGGGCGAGACCCCGGCCGAGGTCGCCCGGGCCGCGGACGGAATGTCATGATCAAATCGATGACCGGTTTTGCGTCGGTAACGCGCGAGCACGAGCTGGCCACCGTGGGGGTCACCGCCCGCAGCGTCAACCACCGCTACCTCGATACCCAGTTGCGGCTGCCGTCGATGATGGCCGACCAGGAATCCGAGCTACGCGGCCGGGTGCAGCGATGGGTCGCGCGCGGGCGCGTCGAACTGGCGATCACCGTGCGGTCGACTCGACCGCCCGAGGTCGACGTCGTGTTGAACGAGTCACTGGTCAATGCCTTGTCGGCGGCCGTTGCCGGCGCCCAACAACGGGGCCTGACGAGCGGTGGGCTCGGATCCGGCGATCTGTTGCGATTTCCGCAGGCGGTGGTGGTACGCGAGCGCGAGACGGACGGCACGATTCAAGCGTCGATCAAGCAAGTGGCCGCCGACGCCGTCGACGACACCCTCCGTGAACTGGATTCGATGCGGACACGTGAGGGGGAGTATCTGCGCGCGGACCTTGAGAGCAAGCGGGACACGGTCGCGGAATTGGTCGAGAAACTGGACGCCGCCGCCGAGTCCGGCCGCGCGGGACTCGTGGAGCGGCTCACCACCCGTGTCGGCGAGCTGCGCGACCAGCTGCAGGTCGACGAGTCGGTCGTGGCGCAAGAAGTGGTGCGGTTCGCGGCGCGCTCGGACGTCAACGAAGAGCTCGCCCGTCTGCGCGGGCACCTGACGCATTGGTCGGTCCTGGCCGATGCCCCGGAACCCTGTGGGCGGAAGCTCGACTTCCTGTTACAGGAGATGAACCGCGAAATCAACACGCTCGGGGCCAAGGTCGAGGGTCCCGATGTCAGCGAGCTGATCGTGGCCGCCAAGGCGGAGTTGGAGAAGCTCCGCGAGCAGGCCGCGAACGTCGAGTGATGCCACTGGCGACCCAGAGCAGCGCGGCACGGCCCCCGGGCAGTCTGTTCGTGGTCTCGGCCCCGTCCGGCACCGGCAAGACCACCGTGGTCGAGGCGTTGATGGCGCTCGTGCCCGGGTTGGTGATGTCCTGCTCGTACACCTCGCGTCCGCCTCGTCCCGGAGAGCAAGACGGCGTGGACTATCACTTCGTCAGCCGCGAGCGCTTCGAGCAGATGCGCGACGGCACCGAGTTTCTCGAGTGGGCGGCGGTGTTCGGGCAGCTCTACGGCACCGGTGCGGCGGAGACCCGGCGACGGCTGGACGAGGGGCTCGACCTGATGCTGGTCATCGACGTGCAAGGGGCGGGGCAGGTGCGCCGGCTCGACGGCACCGCGGTCGGTATCTTCGTGCTGCCGCCGTCGCCCGCTGTCCTCGAAGAGCGGCTGCGTCGTCGCAGCGCGACGCATCTGACCGAAGCCCAGCTTCGACAGCGACTCTCGGTGGCGCGGCGAGAAGTGGAGCAGATGCCCGACTACGACTACGCCATCATCAACGATACGTTGGAGGACTGCGTCGAAGAGCTCCGGTGTATCGTGGTGGCCGAGCGCGCGTCTCGGCGGACGCGGACGGGCGCCGGCGAGGCGGTGGCGCAGGCGTTTCGCGAGTGGGAGGAGTAGCCCCATGGGACTGATCGCACTCGGGGTCACCGGTGGCATTGGCGCCTACAAGGCGATCGAGGTCGCGCGCGGCCTGCAGCAGGGTGGCCACGATGTGGTCGCCATCATGACCGCCTCCGCGCACAAGTTCGTCGGGCGCGTCACCTTTGAAGCCATCACCCAGCGGCGGGTCATCACGGACCAGTTCGCACCCGGTGCGAACGCCGATATCGAACACATCGCGCTGGCGTCCGACATTGCGGCGCTCGTGGTGGCCCCCGCGACCGCGAATATCATCGGGAAGCTGGCCCTCGGGATTGCCGACGACTTCCTGACCACCCTGTACTTGGCGACCCGGGCCCCGGTCCTGGTGGCGCCGGCCATGAACACGAACATGTTCAATCACGAGGCCGTCGCGCAGAACCTGTCGACGCTGCGCGCCCGGGGCGTGCACATCGTCGGTCCCGGCGAGGGCTATCTGGCCTGCGGCTGGATCGGGAAAGGCCGGCTGGCCGAGCCCGCCGATGTCGTCGCCGCCACCGATGCGATCCTGCGGCCCGTGGGTAGCCTGGCCGGCCAGCGTCTGTTGGTCACGGCCGGGCCCACCTACGAAGACCTGGACCCGGTCCGATACCTCGGTAATCGTTCCAGTGGGCGGATGGGCCTGGCGGTGGCGGCCGAGGCCGTGCGGCGGGGCGCCCACGTGGTGCTGGTGCTCGGACCGAGCCCCCTGGATCCAACGCCGGGGGCCGAGGTCATCCGGGTGCGCAGTGCGGCTCAGATGCACGATGCCGTGATGACACGGGCGGCGGAGATGGATGCGGTGGTCATGGCGGCGGCCGTGGCGGACTACACGCCGGGCGGGGGAGCGGAGCCCCAGAAGATCAGCAAGCGTGAGGACGGCGACGACGACCATCGAGCGTTGACCATGACCCTCACCCGCACGGCTGATATCCTCACCGAACTTGGGCGGTGGCGAGCCGACCGGGTTCGCCCGTGGCTGGTCGGGTTCGCGGCCGAGACACAGGACGTCGTCGAACGGGCCACGGCGAAGTTGACGCGGAAACAGGTCGATCTTCTTGTCGCCAACGACGTCTCGCGATCTGATGCCGGGTTCGCCGTCGAGACCAACGCCGCCGTGCTGGTCGACGCCGCCGGTGCAACCGAGCTCCCGTTGCAACCGAAATCGGCGCTCGCCGGAACCATCCTGGACCGGGTCGAGGCGGGACTGAGTCAGGCGCCGGCGACGGCTCACGCGACACAGGGTGGCGTGGGCGATTCGGGCGATGGTGTCGACCCAGTCGACAGGCCAGGACAACATGAACCGTCGTGACGCGCTGACGGCACACATGGCGTTCTTCCAAGAGCTGGGCGCCGAGGGGTTCAGTCGGGAGCCCGCGTGGCGCTTTCGGGGCGAGAGGCCGGCGACACCGAGCGAGCCGACCGCGCCGACGAACGTGGTTTCGGAGGCGTCCATCAGAAACGACGCGACCACGCCGACGACCCTGGAGCAGATTCGCGAAGAGCTGGGCGACTGCACCCGTTGCAAGCTCCACCCGGGCCGCACCACGCTGGTCTTTGGGGTTGGACGCCCAGACGCCGACCTGATGTTCGTCGGCGAGGCGCCGGGACGGGATGAGGACCGTCGGGGCGAGCCCTTTGTTGGTCGCGCCGGCCAACTCTTGACCAAGATCATCGAGTCGATCGGGCTCACCCGCGATCAGGTCTATATCGCTAACGTAATCAAGTGCCGGCCGCCAAACAATCGGAACCCAGAGCTCGATGAGGTGCAAACCTGCGAGCCGTTCTTGTTCCAGCAGCTGGCTGTCATCCGCCCGCGGGTGGTGGTGGCCCTCGGCGCGTTCGCGGTCCGCACGTTGCTCCGCAGCGAACAGTCGATTTCACGACTCCGCGGCCAGGTCTTCGACTACCGGGGCGCGAAGCTCGTGCCGACCTTCCATCCCGCCTTCCTGCTGCGCAGCCCGGACCGGAAACGTGACGTCTGGGAGGACATGAAGAAAGTCCGCGCGCTGCTGTCGTCCTGAGACCGTGCCCGACCGTGTCGTGTCGGTGGCCGTCCCGGTGCCCGCGCTCGGGTCTCTCAGCTATCTCGTCCCGGACCATCTGGCGACACCGGCGGTGGGGACGCGCGTACTGGTCCCACTCGGCACCCGGGTGCTGACCGGGTGTGTGATTGCGCCCGACCCAGGCGCCGACCCCGGCGGGCTCAAGCCGCTGATCGACCTGCTCGATTCCACGCCCCTGCTGCCGGCCGATGTCGTGCGTCTGGCCCTCTGGGTGGGCGAGTATTATGCGTCCGGACCCGGCCCGGCGATTGCCGCCGCCATGCCGCCGAAGGCGTGGGTCGTCAGCGAGCGTCACGCGCAGATCACGGCGGCCGGACGCACCGCGTTGTCTGGGCCGCCGCGCAACGCACGGGGCCAGGTGCTCGCGCTGCTCGTTGACGGCGCCGCCCACCCGGTGGCGCGGCTGGCGCGTAAGATCGCCGAGCGACAGGGCACCCAAGCGAGCAAGCAGGGTGGACTCCAGGCCCGGCTGACCGCGATGGCCCGTGACGGGCTCATCACGCTCAGTCAGCCGCTCAAGGGCTCAGCCTCGGCGTTCCGGTCCGTGGCGGTGGCCAGAACGACCGTGCATGGACTCGAGATGCTCGAGGGCGGCGGCACGCTGGGAGCCCGTCAGGCTGACGCCCTGCGTTTGCTCGCCGGGTCGCCATCCGGGCTCACGCTCACGGAGCTGGTGCGGCAGGGCATTTCGCGAGACACGGTGCGGCGACTGGCCGGGCGAGGCGCCGTCACGACCACGCGTGAGGTTGTCGAACGTGACCCCTGGTCGAGGTCGGGCCAGACGCTCACGCATCTCACCGGCACTACCTCCGGTGGGGACGGGACAGACCCAGAGCATGGCACCGGGCTCGTCCTCACCCCCGAGCAGCAACACGCCGTCGACAGCCTGGGGCCGGATGCGGGCAGCGGCAGGTTCTCGGTGGCCCTCTTGCACGGGGTCACCGGCAGCGGGAAGACGGAGATCTACCTGACTCTCGCCCGCGACACGGTGGCACGGGACCGGCAGGCGCTCATCCTGGTGCCAGAGATCGCGCTGACCCCGGCCGTCGCGACGCGCTTTCGTCGAGCGTTCGGCGACCGGGTCGCAGTGCAGCACAGCGGCTTGTCGGAAGGCGCGAGACACGACCAATGGCACCGGATCCGCCGTGGCGACGTGGATGTCGTGGTGGGCACGCGGTCCGCGGTGTTCGCGCCCCTCCCGTCGGTGGGGTTGATCGTTGTCGACGAAGAGCATGACGCGTCGTACAAGCAGGAGGAAACCCCGCGCTATCACGGGCGGGATGTCGCCGTCATGCGGGCCAAGCAGGCGGGGGCGCTCGCCGTGCTCGGTTCGGCGACGCCGGCCCTCGAGACGTATCGGCACACCGACGCCGGGCGCTATCGGCGCATCGTGCTGTCCGAGCGGGTGCTCCATCGGCCGCTGCCGAGCGTGCGGATCATCGACATGCGGGAAGAATTCGCAACGCACGGTCCAGACGTGGTGTTGAGCGCCCCGCTCATCGAGGCACTCGACGACCGCCTGACTCGGGGAGAGCAGGCCTTGGTGCTGCTCAATCGCCGCGGCTTCGCCGCGTCGGTGTTCTGCCGGCAGTGCGCACGCAGTCTGGAATGCCCGAACTGCAGTGTGTCGCTCACGTTCCATCGCCGCGCAAACCGCGCCCGCTGCCATTACTGCGGCTATTCACGGGCGCGCCCGGAGCGCTGCCCAACCTGCACGGGTGCGTATCTCGAACAGGTCGGGTTTGGCACCGAACGGGTCGAGGCCGAAATCACGGAACGATGGCCGCACGCCCGCGTGGCCCGACTGGATCGGGACACGGTGCGGCGGCAGGGCGCGGCGGCCCGGGTGCTGGACCGTTTTGGCTCCGGCGGGATGGACGTGTTGGTCGGCACGCAGATGGTGGCCAAGGGACATGACTTTCCCCGAGTGACCTTGGTGGGGGTGATCTCGGCCGACGTTGGACTCGGGCTCGCCGATTTTCGCGCCGGCGAGCGCACGTTTCAACTGCTCACGCAGGTGGCCGGTCGCGCCGGCCGAGGGACGCTGCCGGGGGAGGCGATTATTCAGACGCTCTACCCCAATCACTACAGCATTCGACACGCGTGCCGCCAAGCCTACGAGCCGTTCTTCGCCGACGAGATGGACTACCGCACGGCCATGCACTATCCACCCGAGGTGGCACTGGTGAGCGCCGTCGTGCGGGCCGGCAGCTTCAATCAGGCGATGCAGGAGGCCGCCGAGCTGGCCACGGCCGCACGGGGGCGCGGCGGCCGGTTCACCGTGCTCGGGCCGGCCTCGGCCCCGCTTGGTCGTCTGCGTGGGCAATATCGCGCCCAGCTCCTGCTCAAGGGCCCGCAGCGTGGTGAGATGCGCCGCGCCCTGCTCGTCGCCCTCGAGGACCGATCCGACCTCAAACGCCGCGTCGTCATCGACGTCGACCCGCTCTCGATGCTGTAGTCCACGAGGCTCAGACGCGACGGCGCACACCACCCTGCCATCGTAGTCCGTGCGTCTTCCCTCGGCCCCACCCAGTCAGCGTAGCGGCGGGTCTTTAGACCCGCCCCCCGCGCAGACGTTGCGCTATTCGGAGATTACACTGGTGAATTGGATGGGGGCCGGCGTGAAACACAGGATGAACATCACCAGGGCGGCGCCGGCGACCCAGACGCGGGTCCGGTCAAGTGGAATGTGATGGTCGAGCGTGCGCGGATGACGTGGGCCCATGGTGACCATCATGATCGCGATCAACACCGCCCACGCAATCCAGCTGGGCGATCGAAACGTGAGCAGAATGGTCACGACCGTGGCGCCGATGGTCACCAGCGTCGAGCGCGACCCCAGGGTGGCATAGGAGATATGGCCCCCGTCGAGTTGTCCGATCGGAAACAGATTGAGCGCGGTGGCCAACAGACCGAACCAGGCCGCGAACGCCATCGGATGCAGGTTCAGCGAGTACCCAGCCGGGGTGTCGCCCCAGATCAGCCAGGCCGCCAGACGAAACAACAGGGGCTCGCCCAGCTCGAGTCCCGAAAACTCTGCCGGCAGTGGCAACACCCGAGACAAGCTCAACCCGAGAAAGAGCGTCGGCACCGCCACCACGAATCCAGCGATCGGTCCCGCCACGCCAATGTCGAAGAGCATCCGTTTGGTCGGAATCGGTTGCCGAATGCGGATGAAGGCGCCCAGCGTGCCGGTGAGAAACGGGGCGGGGAGAAAATAGGGGAGTGACGCGTCGACACGGTAGTATCGACATGCGAAATAGTGGCCCATTTCGTGGCAGCCCAGTATGGCCAGAATGGTTCCGCTGTACCAAAGCCCGTGCCACATCGAGACCTGACGTTGGACCGTGCCGTCAAAGTCGGTCACAAAGCCTTGATAGTGAAAGAAGCCGAGGACCGTCGTGCTCCCGATCGTGGCCAGCAGGAGCACCACATTCACCCAGGTCCGCCCCTGGCGTCGCGGCGGCCCCGGCGGAGGATCGAATACCGTACGGGTCAACGGCAGGTCCCGGCTCGATGTGGGCAGCCAGGGTGAGGCCGACGGTGGAGCGGGTGGGCTGGGTTGATCCAAGAGAGACGAACCGTTATTCCGGAGTACGCGCGGGCCGAACGGCCCGGGGTTAGCCGCCGATGTTTTGCAGGTCTTTGCCCGGCTTGAAGCGGATGGTGCGACCGGGGGGAATGCGGACTTCTTTCCCGGTCCGGGGGTTACGGCCGATACCACGCTTGCGCGGCTTGACTTGGAACACCCCGAACCCGCGGAGTTCGATCCGTTCGCCCCGCTGCATCGACATTCGCATCGCGTCGAACACGGCGTCGACGGCCACTTCGGCTTTGACTTTGGTAATGTCGGCCAGTTTGGACACTTCGTTGACGATGTCGACCTTGATCATGCGATTCCGCTCCCGACGTCTGTAAGCATCATAGATACTGTTACTTACGGCTGTCAAGCACACAGCCTTCGCACTCCGATTCCGGCATGACACGTCCCACGACACCGCCGCACGGTCAGGTCGCCCTCGTCGGACGACCGAACGTCGGCAAATCGACCCTGTTCAATCGACTGACCGGTACCCGGGGCGCCATTGTCACCGCCGTGGCGGGCACCACGCGCGACGTACTGGGCGGCGCGGTCGAGTGGCAGGGTCGCGTTTTCGCGCTGGTCGACACCGGGGGCATCGTTGGGGCCAGCCTGGACCCCATGCAGGACGCCGTCGCCGAACGCGTCGACCGCGCCGCCGCCACCGTCGACCTGCTCGTGTTCGTGGTCGATGGCCGAGAGGGGCCCGTGCCGGCTGACGACGAAGTCGCGGAGACGCTGCGCCGGCATGGCGTGCCGATCGTGGTCGCCGTCAACAAGACGGACGACCGCCGCGCCCGCGACCGCGCGGTCGAGTTCCACCGGTTCGGATTCGAGCCCATTGTCGAGATTGCCGCCGAGCACGGGCTCGGCATCGGCGATCTCCTCGACGAGGTGGTCAGCCGTCTGCCCCCGGCGCCGGGTCAGGCCGCCGCGCTGACGGCAGCGCACGAGACCGACGCTCCACCAGCGGTCGAGACCCGCATCGCGGTAGTGGGACGCCCGAATGTGGGGAAGTCGTCGCTAGTCAACCGCCTGCTCGGCGAGGACCGCGTGATGGTCAGTGCAGTGCCGGGCACGACCCGAGACGCCGTCGACCAAGTCATCCGGTGGCATCACCGCGAACTACGCGTGGTCGACACCGCCGGCATGCGACGCCCCGGCAAAGTCGCGCAGAGTGGTCACGTCGAAGCGGTGAGCGTGGTGCGGGCGCGCCACGCGATGGAGCAGGCGGACGTCTCGGTCCTCGTGGTCGACGCCTCCGCCGGAGTGACTCGACGAGACGCCTCCATCGCGGGCGAAGCGGAAGCGGCCGGCTGCGGCCTCGTGGTCGCCGCCAACAAGTGGGACCTCGTCAGAGGCCAGGGTACGTTCGCCAAAGAGTTCGACCTGGATGTGCGCGAGACGCTCAAGTTCGCTGACTACGCCCCCATCGTCCATCTCTCGGCGCTGACCGGCGAGCGGACCGCCCGGCTGTTCGAACGGGTCGACGAGGTGGCTGAGGCACGACGACGTCAAGTCACCACGGCCGAGCTGAATCGCATGATGGAGACGGCCGTACGCCAGCACGCCCCGTCGGCCGAAGGGAAGGGCAGCATCAGGATCAAGTACGCCGTACAAAGCGGAACTGCGCCCCCGGTCTTCACCCTCTTCACCACTCGAGGCGAAAGACTGCATTTCTCCTACGAGCGTTTTCTGAAGAACCGGCTACGAGAGGCGTTTGGCTTCAAGGGCACCCCGATTCGCCTCAAGGTACGTGGCCGCTGAGAGGCGTCGGCTCGACCGAAGGGGACGAGGCCGCCGTGTATAATGCGTCAGATAAAGCTCGGCGATGACGACACCGGTCAAGATTCCGAAGCGCGCGGCCTACAAGGCCGCCGACGTCTGCGCGATCGTCGAATTGCAGCCGTATGTGCTGCGCACCTGGGAGGCCGAGTTTCCGGACCTTGGGGTTCAGCAGAGCAATGGACGCGCGCGGATCTACCGGCGGTCTGATCTCGACAAAGTTCTTCGCATCAAGGAGTTGATCGTCGTCGAGGGCCTGACGCTCGGGGCCGCGCGGCGTAAGCTGGCGAAAGAGGCGTCACCGGACGACGACACCGAGCCACGGCTCTTCGATGTCGACGACGGTGACGAAACCAGAGCCCGGATCGAAGAGGTCAAGTCCGGGTTGCGGGCCGTGCTGGAGTTGCTGAAGGAGTCCGACAACGGCCAAGCGGCCGCGAGTCCGGCGGCAGTGATCGCCGACACAAAATCAGCGACGTCGACGGTCGCACCGGAGCAAAAGAGAAAGAGAGCAGCGGGCGCGCGGACGCCCAGCTCCAAGACCAAGACGACCAAGGAACGGGCGTAGCACGACCACGGCCCCCCAGGCCGCGGGGTCGCCGCCAGTGCCGCGTTCGGCCAATTGTTTCGCATCGGGATGTGGCGCAGTTTGGTAGCGCACCTGACTGGGGGTCAGGGGGTCGCTGGTTCGAATCCAGTCATCCCGACCATATTTCATAGGGTATTACGACAGGTTCCTCCCCCCAGAGGAGCCTGTTTTTGTGTACGGGCTAACGCAGGGCTAACAGAAAACACGCCCTAGGCCCCCCTGTGCCAATGTCGGGGACACGCGCACCCCCCCCCGGGGCGCGGTCCTGTCGAACTCGCGCTGGAATCTCCGGCTGTCCGATTTGGGCTGTGCGACGTGGGCGGCCTGATCGCCTGTCGGCTGCTGGAATCGTCAGCGGACCTGCACGACGTGCGGGACTGTCTCGGTCACGCCCAGATCACGACGACCTTACGGCTCGTGCGGAGTACGCCGGTGCGTCTGGCACAGGCACTGGAGCGGATGGAGGCGGCAGCCGGAACCCTGGTCGACGCGGATGACCAGCCGCACCTGGCGGCGGTGCGTTGACTGCTGCGCCGGGTCCGGCACGAGACTCTTGGCGACCCGTTCCTGTCCGCATTGCACCCGCTGCCAGCCAGCGGTAGGACCGGGGTCCGACATCACATCGTCTTGAGCCGAGAGACCCGCATGACGCATGCCGCCCGGTCCGTCGCCGCCGTCGCCGTCCTGGTCGCGCTCGGCGGCCAAAGCGTGTATAACGGGGCATCCGGCGCAGGCAAAACGGAATCTCGGATAGAGGAGGACCCACTCATGCAGTACATGCTTGTCTACTCGCTAAAAGACACCGCGTCCCCCAGCGAAGTGGCTGCGCTTACCAGGAAGTTCCAGTCCTGGCAGCCGCCTGATGGCATCACGATGGAAGGCAACTGGAGCAACGGGTATTCTGGCGGTTACGCGCTCTTTCGCACGGATGACTACACCCTTGTGGGCGAGGTCGCGTCGCAGTACTCAGGGGTCTTTAGTTTTACGGTAGACCCCGTGATTCCAGTCGAGGACATGGTTCCCGCCCAGTTGCGAGGAACTGACTGGGCGGTGAGCTAGAGGCTCGTGGGACCGCCAGGCTGGCAACGGTTCGGCGGTCCCGCCGATGCCACGACCGGGGGCACTAGCCGTGTTCGATCAGGCCTCTGCCCTGACGTTTCCTAGTTAGGGGCGAAATGAGACTCATCCTGAGCCGGAAAGGCTTCGACTCATCATCGGCCTTCGGTGGGTGTGCGAGTCCGATCCTTCCGGACGGACAGATGATTTCGCTGCCGATTCCGCATTCAGAAGCTCGGGTTGCTTACAGCGGGGTGCAGCCTCGTGGACTCGACATCGCCCACATCGTCGCGGACCTCACTCGGGGACGCGTGACTGGAGATGCACTCGCTCACCTCGACCCCGATCTGGAGCGTACAGCGCGCAGCCGACAACCCGGCTGGACGCCTGCGTTCGGCCAAGTCAGCGCCGCGCAGAGTCATCTGGAAAACAATGGCGTGGGCACCGATGATCTCTTCTTGTTCTTTGGTTGGTTCCGTGAGGTCGAGTTCATGCACGGCCACTACCGATACCGTAGGAACGCGCCTGACTTACACGTGCTCTTCGGCTGGCTTCGAGTCGGCCAGGTACTGCGACTTGGCCCCGATCCCATTCCTGATTGGCTTCGGGACCATCCCCACGCGGTCCGAGATTGCTGGCCTCAGAACACCGTCTACGTGGCGAAAGACCCCGAGGGCGGCGGCGTGGTCAGTACCTTTGACGCGAAGCTCGTTCTCACGGAGCCTGGGAGGTCTCGCTCTGTGTGGCTGCTCCCTGCCGACTTCATGCCTCGATCCAGGCCGCCGCTCACGTACCATCGGTCACAGTGGCGCTGGACCAAGACCAAGGAAGGGTGCCGACTCCAAAGCGTCTCAAAGGGGCAAGAGTTCGTACTCGACCTCGGCCCATATCCAGAGGTGCATCGGTGGGCCGAGGCCACAGTGTTGGGTGCTGCATGATCATCAGGCGGAGTCGACCCGCACCCGCGTGAGCCGTAAGCTCTCACATTGAACCGCCTGCCAGCCAGCGGTAGGATCGGCGTCTACATCGACATCCTTGTGGTGTGTAGGACTGAATCGGAGGACCGATGACCATCGAACGCCAAGCCCTGACCCAGTTTCCCGTGGCGCTGTCACTTCTGACCGCGCTGGTTCTCGTCCCGGCGGGCTCGCTCTCAGCTCAGTCCCATCAGCCGCCATCCGAGCCGCCGGCCGAGTGGGGGCCCATCTCGATCAACATGGAGGCAATCGAGTACCCCCATCCGGTCGAGTTCATGAATTTCAGGGTCTATGGCCAGGACGTACGGATCGCCTACATGGACGTCGCGCCGGTGGGGCCCGCGAACGGCCGCGCCGTGGTTTTCCACCACGGGGGCAGCTACTACGGCTGGTACTGGGAGAAGCAGATCGAGGCCCTCACCAACGAAGGCTACCGGGTCATCGTGAAGGACCGTTTAGGCTGGGGTAAGTCGTCCAAGCCGATCCTTCCATACAGTATGAGCCTACACGCGTCTAACACGGCCCGGCTTATGGAGCACGCCGGCGTTTCGGAGGCTGCCATCGTCGGCCACTCGATCGGCGGTCAAATGGCCACTCGGTTCGCCTTTCTCTACCCCGAGATGACGACGCATCTGGTTACGATTAATCAGATCGGCCTGACCGACAGTCGGGCGGGACGAGGGTTCCGCCCGTTCGACGGCGAGATCGATGCCGACCCGGACCTGCAGCGTGCGTACGAAGCTGACGTGCGGACGGAAATGCGGCGCTACGTGAAGTGGAAGCCGGAGTTTTTGGATCATCTCCGCATTCGGCACGGGCAACGGCTGAGCGGCGACTGGCCGCGACTCAGGTACGTGCGCCGGCTCGGCGGCAACCTACGCTCGATGGACACGGTGGTGGACGACTGGCCCCACATCCGGACGAAGACGCTGGTCCTCGGCGGCGAGATCGACGGGCCGAATTTTCCCGAGCACGCTCGGCGGGCGGTCGAGATCCTCCCTAACGCGGAGGTCTTCCTCATCCCGGGCGTTGGCCACAACCCGCATGAAGAGGCACCCGATATCGTCAACGCCGAACTGATCAGCTTCCTCGCCAAGGGTCAATGACTCGCCCACGAGTGGGACGCCGCGCACCCGCAGTAGACATAACCTCTCAGATTGAACCTCCTACCCGCCAGCGGTAGGATCGTCTTCTACATCACATCGTCGTGAGCGGAGAGCAGAGGCAGCGAGTACCGAGCAATGAGGAGCTTGTAATGGGACAGGACTTGTCGTTTCGTGGACGCCGTCGCGTGGCTGTCATTGTCGCTGTAGGGGTGGCCGTTGCCGTGCCCGTGGCGGGCCAGAACCCGGCTGCGGGGTCGCAGGCGTCGAGTAGTTCGACGGCGTCTCGCACCGTTGACGGTCGTCCGGACCTCGGGGGCGTCTGGTTCTTCGGTACGTTGACGCCCCTCCAGCGCCCCGACCGCCTGGGCGACCGAACGCACCTCACGGACGAAGAGATCGCGGCGATTGAAGACAGGGCCGCGAATCGGCCGCAGTTCTTCGGACTCTTCGCGCACACCCCGCGCTACGCTTTCGACAGGCGGACGTCACTCATCGTGGATCCCGCCAACGGGAAGGTGCCCGCGCGGACGCCTGCGGGAGAGGCGCGACAGGCCGAGCGCGACGCGGCGCGCCGAGCAGCCACCGACCCCGAGGACCTGCCCCCGTACGAGCGGTGCATCCAAGGGTTCAACGCAGGTCCTCCGATCATCCCGGGTGGGTACAACCAGCACGTCCAGCTGTTCCAGACGCGCGACCACTTCGTGATCCACACCGAGATGGTGCACGACTCCCGGATCGTCCCACTGGATGGACGTCCGCATCCGCCGTCCGACGTCCGCCAGTGGAACGGCAGCTCGCGGGCGCGATGGGAAGGGGAGACGCTCGTGGTCACGTCCACGAACTTCAGGAGCGAGGGGACAGGGACCTTGATGCTCGACGGCAACCGGGCCAGGACCGGCGTCGGCTGGTCGCCGGACGAGAACCTGACGCTCGTCGAGCGCTTCACGCTCGTGGACCGCGACACGCTGAGCTACGAGTGGACCATCACCGATCCGACGGTCTGGACGACGCCTTGGACCGTGTCCGTTCCCATGACGCGGACCGACCTGCCTCTGTATGAGTACGCCTGCCACGAAGGCAACCACGACATGGCCAACATTCTGACCGCCGAGCGGAGTCTCGAGGCAGAGGCGGCCGCGAGCAGCACCGGGGGGAATCCACGCTGAGGCCAGCGGAATCGACTCACCCGATGCCACTCACCCAGCATCGGAAGCAGCGTGGGGATAGGATGACGTACCGATCCTCGTGTCTTCTCCCGTGCTCGATGCGCAGGACCATCCGCTGACTGTCGATGGCGGACGGGTGAGCCGCACGGCCGCGGAGAATGCGGTGGTGCCCGCGCACCCGCGT
>CAUZAY010000021.1:0-24901 GCA_963577695.1 Vicinamibacteria bacterium
AGCGCGAGATCGGTCAAGTCGTCGCGCTTCAGATGCAGATCCATCCCGAGCCGCGCGCCGGCGTGAGCCAGATGGTGGAGCGGCGTCGGCGTCCGCGTCAGCGGTTCGCGCGGATACCGCGCCAACTCCTCTTCAAGCGTAGAAGGCATCCTGCGATGATCGCCCTCCGAACGGGCGAGAGCAAGACCGATCGGTGGTATACAGAACTGTTAGAACAACCAGACGAGGGGACTTTGATGGCGAAAACGTCCGACCGCGAGCTCGGCATGGACCGGCAGATCACACGGCGCGACTTCATCAATGGAGTCGCCATTCCGGTCGGTGGCGCGTTGGCCATGCCCAGCTGGGCGCGAGCGCTGGAGCAGGCCCCGGCGCCGGAACAAGCGGCCGACTACTACCCGCCGACACGGACCGGCATGCGAGGCAGCCATGATGGCTCGTGGGAGGTCGGCCACCAGATGCGTGACCGGCGGGGGTGGGATCTGGCCAGCGCCACCGACACCGGCGAACGGTATGACCTCGTCATCGTCGGCGGCGGGATCAGCGGTCTCGCCGCGGCGCACTTCTTCATCTCCCAGGTCGGGCCAAACGCGCGGGTGCTGATTCTCGACAACCACGACGATTTCGGCGGACACGCGAAACGCAACGAATTTCACTATAACGGTCGGATGCTCGCGCTCAACGGCGGCACGTTGAACATCGAGTCGCCGGAGCGCTATAACGCCCCGTCGCGAGCGCTGCTCGACGCCATCGGTATCGATCTCGACCGGTTTCTCGCGAACACCGCCGAGAGCCGCGGGATGTATCGACGCATGGGGCTCGGCTCAAGCTACTTCTTCGACAAAGAGACTTGGGGCGTGGACCGCCTCGTCAAGCGGGATGGGTTCCGCGGCTATTCGCCAGAGTTTCTGGCCCAGACCCCGCTGTCGGAAGCGGCTCGCCGCGACCTGACACGCATCTCCGACGCGCCGCTTCCCGACTACTTCCCGGGGCTGTCGTCCGCCGACAAGAAGGCCCGGCTGGCGAAGATGAGCTACACCGACTTCATGCTGAAGACGGTGCAGGTGGATCCACAGGTGATGTGGTTCTATCAGAACAGCGGGCACGGTAGCTTTTCGGTCGGCGCAGACGCGCTCCCTGCGCTATTCGCGTGGGAGATGGGGTTGCCCGGCTTCAGCGGCATGGCGCTGGAGCCGACCCCTGACGGCGTGCTGGCGGATCTGCCGGGCGGGCACCACGGACGCCAGCGTTCGGGAGGCGGCTCAATCCATTTCCCCGATGGGAATGCCACCGTCACGCGGTTGCTGGTGCGATGGCTCATTCCAGGAGCGGTGCCTGGGAATACCCAGGAGGACGTCGGGACCGCCCGGGTGGACTACGCACGCCTGGACCAGGCGAACCAGGCCACGCGTATCCGCCTCAATAGCACCGTCGTGCACGTGGGACATCACGGCACCGGATCGGGTCGAGAGGTCGAAGTGAGCTACGTGCGTGGCGGGCAAACCCACCAGGTGAGGGGCCGAGCCTGCGTCATGGCGTGCTGGAATTCGGTGATCCCCTATCTGGTGCCTGAGCTGCCGCAGGCGCAACGTGAAGCCCTGGCCTTCGGGGTCAAGGCCCCGCTCGTCTACACGAGCGTCGCCGTCCGCAACTGGACGGCATTCCAGCGGCTTGGCATCAGCCGGGTCAGCACCCCGAGCATGTATCACACCCGACTCGGGCTCGACGAAGCGGTCAGCCTTGGCGACCTCCGACATGCGGAGTCGCCGGACGAACCGATCGTGCTCAGTCTGGCCCGGTATCCGTCTTCGCCCGGGAAGCCGCGCAAGGAACAACACCGCATCGGACGCCAGGAACTACTCAGTACCGGTTTCGACACCGTCGAGCGTAGCCTACGGGATCAACTCGGGCGGGTGCTCGGCGGCGGGGGATTCGACCCGGCGCGCGACATCATCGCCATGGCCGTCAACCGCTGGCCGCACGGGTACGCCTATACCTACAACAGCCTGTACGACCCGCTGGAATGGGTGTTTTCATCGAGCGATACCCGACCGTGCGTGGTCGGCCGACAACCGTTCGGGCAGATTACGATCGCCAACGCGGACGCGGCCGCCAGCCCGCACACCGACGCCGCTATTCTCGAAGCACATCGCGCGGTGCAGGAGGTGCTGCAGCGACGCGCGATGCCCGCGCTGGGTGCCTAGCAGCCCATGGTGAAAGTGCCGCTGCATAAGTCGGTAGTGCGGCGCGCGCGTGAAAAGGCGTGACAAGGGAGCAAATTGGGCATTTGTGACCGCGGAACAACGCATGCAGGCGTGATGCCCCGCTGGCGACTTATGTTGCGAATCACGGTTACAGGGCACTAGGTTTCTGGCGAGGCGTGTGGCGCAGGCCTTTAGGCCTGCGCTCCGGCTGAAGCGGTGCGCCACCCGCGCGACGCCGCACTTGGAACTGACCGGGCCCACATATAGGATCAGCGACATGCAGAAGACGACCACGCTTCGATGGACGACCCTTTTCTGGTCCGCGGCAACCGCCGTGACGATGGCCACCGTGGCCGCGTGCGGCTCCGGTGACGCGGCGACGACAACCGCCGCGTCGGGCGCGGCCGACGTGTCGGGCCCGATGGACTGCGAGACCCTGACCGGTGTCACGTTGGCCAACACCACCATTACTCTGGCAGAGACCGTTCCGGCCGGTGCGTTCACGCCGCCCGGGGCGAACCAGGCGCTCGAACTGCCCGGCTTCTGTCGGGTCGCGGCGACGACACAGCCCGCGGTCAACTTCGAGGTCTGGCTCCCCACCGAGGGCTGGAACGGCAAGTTTCACACCTCCGGCAATGGCGGGATGGCCGGTTCGATCAGCTACAGCGCCATGGCGACGGCCTTGAACCGGGGCTACGCCGCCTCGAGCACCGACACCGGGCACGTCCGGGGTGACGGTGGCTTCGACGCCAACTGGGCCCTCAACCGTCCGGACCTGATCGAAGACTTTGGTCACCGATCGATTCACCTGACGGCGGTCCATGGCAAGGCGATCTCCGAGGCGTTCTACGGAGACGCGCCCAACTACGCGTACTACGTGGGCTGCTCGAAGGGCGGCCAGCAGGGCATGATGGAGGCGCAGCGGTACCCGGAGGACTTCGACGGGCTCGTCGTTGGCGATCCCGCCCACATGTGGACCAGCTTTTACGCCAGCGCGCACCTCTGGTATGCGTTGGCAACCCTCGACAACGAGGACAGCTACATTCCGCCGGAAAAGGTGGCCATCCTGGGCGACGCGGTGACCGCCGCGTGCGATGCGCTCGACGGCATCGAAGACGGTGTGCTCGACGACCCGCGCAAGTGTCAGTTCGATCCGGGCACCCTGACCTGCGCGGCCGGACAAGACGAGAGCACCTGCTTCACATCGGCCCAGGTCCAGGCCGTCAAAGACATCTGGAGCGGGCCCACGACTAGCACCGGTGACGTGCTGTACCCCGGACTGGTCCCCGGTGGCGAAGCCGGTCGAGGCGGCTGGACGAGCTGGGTGACCGGACAACAAGCGTACGCAGGCACGCACTTCATGGCGGCCGAAGACTTCATGCGCAACATGGTGTTCGATGATCCCGAGTGGGACTTCCGCACCTGGGACTACGAACGCGACCTGCCGATCGCGCTGGCCAAGACGGGAGACGCGCTGGACGCCGACGACCCCGACCTTCGCCCTTTGCGCGACCGAGGCGGGAAGCTGCTCGTGTATCACGGATGGAGCGATCCGGACATTTCCCCGATCGGTACCATCGACTACTACGAAGAGGTCATATCGCTGATTGGCGACGGGGTGAACTCGGACGAGGCGCTGGCCGCCACGAAGGAGTTCTTCCGGCTGTTCATGGTGCCTGGTATGGGTCATTGTCGTGGAGGGCCGGGGCCGGACTCGTTCGATGCGCTGACCGCGATGGAACAGTGGGTCGAACAAGGCGTGGCGCCGGAAGAGATGGTCGCCTCGAAGATGGCCGACGGCGAGGTGGTGCGCACCCGCCCGCTCTGCACCTATCCCCAGGTCGCAGAGTGGAACGGCACCGGCAGCACGGACGACGCCGCGAACTTCTCGTGTGTGATGCCCGGGTAAGCACAGTGACGGACCAGTCGGGAAGTTTACGGAAAGCTGCTACGGTAACCTGGTGGCTCGACTGGTTCTGACCTCACCGATGGCGAAGGTCGCCTCCCCGGAGCTGGTCCAACGGCTGGAGCGGGCCCTCCGGCTGTTTCCGGAACTTGGCGATGACACGGTCACAGTTGGGGTGACCGCCAGCCGGTGGCTGGACGGATTGGCCTACCCAAGCGAGCGGCTCATCCGTTTGAACCCCTACCGACGTCGGATGGTGACCTACTTCACCATCGGGCACGAACTGACGCATCTGCTCCAACCGCCCGGCTTGGCCCTGCTCCCCAGCGGTGAAGTCCAGTGCGACATCTGGACCCTGGCCAGGGACCCGCTGTTTCTGGACGAAAAGCCGTGCTATCTGCAAGTGGACTGCGATGGTCGATCGTGGCGGCGACACGCCCACGCCGTGCGGGCGCTCTGCCTGCAGGCGATCGACGAGCGATCACGGAACCGGCGGTATATCGTCTGGCTCCGGGGGCAGCTCGCCAACTACTTCAGCCGCCCTGCGCCCCATCAACCGAGCCTCTTCGACACGCTGACCTCGGCGCCGCCCTCTAGGGTTGTTTCCGCGCGAGGCGTTCGTCTGGCCAGGCGCAAGGAGGGAGCAGCCAGGCGCCCCCCCCGGCCGGCCGGGGGCGACCGACGCAGCAACGCCGCCAGACGGAGGCAACGCGCGGAAACCTAGAGTGCGCGCAGCGCCCGGATGTGTTCCGAGCCGGTGCCGCAGCAGCCCCCGACGAGCCGGGCGCCGGCGTCGAGCCAAGCTCGCGCCTCGCGGGCCAGATCGTCCGGCGAGATCACATCCACGAAGTTCCAATTCGGCTGGGCGAAGTAGCCCGATTCGGGGTACACACCGATCGGGCCTGACCAGCGCTGGCGGACCATATCGACTGAAGATGGAGCACTACCTGCTCGGCAGTGTGCAGTTCAGTCGGGGGTGTCCGTTCGAATGCGAGTTTTGCGACATCATCGTGATCTTCGGCCGTCGCCCTCGTCTGAAGACATCCCGCCAGGTCATCCTAGAGTTGGAGGCAGTTCGGGCCCAGCGGGTCACTGCGGTCTTTGTCGTCGACGACAATCTGATCGGGAACAAGAAGGCGATCAAGGGCGTCCTGCGCGACGTGATCCAGTGGCAACAGGCGGAAGGCTACCCGCTGACGTTCTTCACGAAGGCCTCTATCGATCTGGCTGAGGACGACGAGCTGATGCGACTGATGACGGAGGCCAATTTCGTCACGGTGTTCATTGGCGCCGAGAGTCCCAATGAAGCGTCGCTGCGCGAAACCAAGAAGTTTCAGAATGTCCGCCAGGGCACGCTGACCGACAAGGTTCACACGATTCAGAACGCCGGGCTCGAGGTGTGGTGCGGCATGATCGTCGGGTTCGACCACGACGACGACACCATCTTTGCGTCCCAGCGACGGTTCATCCGCGAGTCACGCATTCAGCACGCGATGATCGGGATGCTGGTCGCCATTCCCAAGACCCCCTTGTGTAAGCGGCTGGCGGACGAGGGACGTCTCGATAACTCTGACAAGCCTGCCTGCGGCACCAACGTGATTCCGCTCCGGTTGAGCCGCGAAGAGCTACGGGACGGATACGTGCGGTTGATGCAGGACCTGTATGAACCGGAGGCCTACTTTGACAGCCTGGATGGGCTGTATCTGGACGACGACTTTCAGTACGCGCTTCCGCGCGGTCGCTACTGGCGGCGACATCCCTTGACCTGGCTCAAGGCCCAAACGACCAGCCTCGTTCGTTTCCTGTATTGGTATCGACGGCTGACGCACGATATTCCTGACCGCCGACTCCGTCAGTGTTATCGCACCCGGTTGCGTGGGGCGGTGCGGCGCCGACCCGATCCGGACATGCTGTTGGTCTACGCCATCAAGTGTGGCATGCACTATCATCACCACACCATGGCGACGCAGATGGCCCGTCGGGAGACCGATGTCGTCAACTCGTTTTGACGACGCCCAACGGGATGCCTGGACGTAACGCTTCACTATCACCCGACCCGAGAGGAGTCAGGTCATGTCCGTTCTCGTATTGGTGGAATTCCAGATCAAGCCGGAACACGTCGACAACGTGCTGAATTTCGTGAGGACCGTCCTCCCCGACACCAGAGCGTTTGATGGCTGCGATGGGGTCACTCTGCAGAGGAACCAGGACGACGCCAACACCATGGTGTTCGTCGAGAGTTGGGATTCGCGCCAGCACTACGAGAAGTACTTGGCCTGGCGCACGGAGAGAGGCGACCTGGATACACTGGTGGGATGGATCGAGGGAGCACCCAACATCCGTTACTTCGACAACGCTGGCGTCTGAGTACTACTGCGGAATGGCGTACCCGCGAATCGTCGGTTTCTGATCCGCGACGCTATCCACGACCGCCTGCGTCACGACGTTCGTGAAACGCTGCCGGATGTTGAGCGGGCCGTGGCCCCGGAGCTGGATAAACATCAGGCCGACCAGGTCCTCGGCGGGGTCGCCCCAGTAGAGAGTGCCGAAGGCGCCACCCCATCCGTAACTGCCGGGGGACAGGGTGTCCAACGACTTGGTCGGGTCTACCAACACCCCGAACCCCAGACCGAACCCGTAGCCGTCGCCCCGAATGTAGACGCTCTTGTCGTCGGTGTGATTGCTGATCATCAGGTCGACCGTCATCCGACCCAGCAATCGGACCCCTTCGAGCTCGCCGCCATTGGCAATCATCTGGGCGAACCGGAAGTAATCGGCCGCGGTGCTGTTGAGACCGGACACCCCTGGGAAATAGGTGGTGGGCTCACTGAACTCCGGCGCACGTGACAACGCGGAGCCGCCGTCCGCGGTCGGGCGATACATGGCGGCGACCCGATCGACCCTGTCCCGGGGCACGTTGTAAAACGTGTCCGGCATGCCGAGTGGCTCGAAGATCCGCTCCTTCAGGAACGTGTCGATGCTCACGCCGGAGATCTTCTCGACGAGCACGGCAACGTAGTCGGTGGAGGACCCATATTGCCAGTGGTCGCCCGGGTGGAAGGCGGCCGGAATCCTCGCCGCGCGTGCCACGCGCTCACCGAGCGTCGCGAACGGCTCACCGTCGTTCGTCACCCAGCGTCGATCCTCTTCAGACAGCCCCGCCCCGTTTGCGTTCAAGGTCAGACCAGAGGTGTGGGTGAGCACGTGGCGGATGGTGATGGGGCGAGTCTCCGGCACGCGGCGCTGACGCGGCCCGTCGTTTTCTCGAACCATGTGGTCCGCATACTCCGGGATCCAGTCGGAAATCGGGTCGTCAAGCCGGAAGCGCCCCTCTTCGAACAGCATCATGAGCGCCGTGGACACGATCGGCTTGGTCATCGACGCCAGGGCGAAGATCGAATCGGTGGTCATCGGGATGTTTTCTTCCCGATATTTCGACCCCACAGCGGAGTAGTGCACCACCTTGCCCCGCCGCGCCACCAGGGTGACCGCGCCGGCAATCTTGTTGTCGTCGACGAACCGCTGGAAGTAGTCGTCGACCCGCTGCAACCGCTCGGACGACATGCCGACCGATTCCGGGGTCACCGTCGGCAGGTCTTCGGCCGCCAGGAGTTGCCAGGTCGACACGGACAACGCGACCGCCACACACAGACTGCCGGCCATCAGCCGCGCACGGCTCCGGCTTCTCTTCATCTTGGTCATCACCCAGATCTCCTTGTGACCACACGCGCGCGCTACAACACACGGGTGTCCTGGACACGAGTGTCCCGTCTCAGAATTTCGTTGCATAAGTCGCCGTCGGGGCATCCCGCCTGAAGGCGTTGCTCGTCGGTCACAAATCCCCAATTTGCTCCCTCCTCACGCCTGTTCAGCCGCGCGCCGCGCCACCGACTTATGCAACGAACCTCTGAGACGGGACACTAGCAGGAACCGCCTAACCGGACAACCGACTCTGGGCTCGTTTGGACCGACCCCGGGGCAGCCATTCGCTCAGGGCGCGAGCGGCGCCAGCGGGATCACACCGACCAGAGAGAAGGACCACCGACTGGCGTCGTCAAGATAACGCTGATTGCCGATGACGTCGCCGGCCTTGGGGAGCCCGGTCGCGACATAGTCGAGCGATCCTTCCACCTCGAGATGGTGCAGCCAGTTGTCCTCGCTGAGCCGGCTGAACGGGAGGAAGGCGGTGTCGAGCTCGAAATTGAGCTTGTGCGTGTAGACGCTGGCGGCACCCGGGGTCTCGCCGGGGCTGATCTTGTCGACGATGTCGAAGTGGCACTCGACCCAGCCGCCGGTCTGCTCCGGTTCGAGGAGCGACAGGTTGAGCTCGAGCTCTACCTCGATGCCGTTGTCACGAATGGAACCCTGACGGTCCTCCACCACGACCCCGGTGAACGGGTGCACGTCGGTTTCACCGAACGGAACGAAAATTGTTTCTACGGTGAACCCGACCCGCGGGATCTCGGTCGGGATGCCGACCGCGAGAATCAACTCGAAGACCGATTCGCGCTCCTGCCGGCCGGTCGCGACGACCTCACCGCCTTCAAGTTGTTCCATCCTGGCCGCACCGAACAGATGTTCAACCGTGACGGTTGGCTCGATCTTCACGTCCGGCGCGCACAGAAGCGCGCAGCGCGACTGGGCGGCGAGCGGCGCCTGAAGCAGGGTCGAACACCCCGCAATGCCAACCACGGCCGCGAGCCGCCTCCATGAGAGTGAGCGCACCATCGTTAGACAGACGCTATCATTCGTGAACGACGATGCACAGACGACTATCTCTGGCGGCGGCCGTATTCACCCTGTTGCTGTCAACCGCGTGCCTGGGCCGACCGGAGTCCGGCGGCGATCTGGCCGACGCCACCTACGCAGGGTCTGAATCGTGCCAGGCGTGCCACGCCGACATCCATGCGCGGTGGGAAAACACCTTGATGGCGAAGGTGCTGCAAGACCCCCGCGAGCAGCCCGAGGTGATTCTGGGTGACTTCGCGGCGAACGACCCGCTGGTGACGTTTACCCCCGACGATGTCGTCTTCACCTACGGCAGCAAGTGGAAACAGCGGTACTACACGCAAATTGGCGACGACTATTTCATCTTTCCCGCGCAGTGGGATGTCCAGAATCGGCAGTGGCGCCGGTACAACCCGCAACCGGGCCGCGACTGGTGGGCCGATCACTACCCGGTGGACCAGATGCAGCGACCGACCGGCCCGCTGTGCGACGGCTGCCACTCGGTGAACTACGACCTCGCCACCAAGACCCCGACAGAATGGAATGTCGGCTGTGAAGCCTGCCACGGTCCGGGCAGCCTCCACAACATCGACCAGGCGGCGGCCAGCATCGTCAACCCGGCCCGGCTCGACCCGGTGCGGGCGGACGACACCTGCATCCAGTGCCATTCGCAGGGGCAACCGCTCGAGAATCCGATCGACGGGCGATACTACGATTGGCCGGTCGGCTACCGGCCGGGCGAGCGGCTCAGTGAATATTGGGAACTCGACGGCCCCGAGCTGGGCGAGGAGACGTTCACGCACTGGCCCGACGGATCGGCCCACAAGAATCGGATGCAGGGCAACGACTACGTGCAGAGCCAGATGTCAGTGAAGGGCGTGACCTGCTACGGCTGCCACGACGTGCACGGCACCGAGCACAACGCCGACCTGATCGCCCCCGGAAACGAGGTCTGTCTCGAATGTCACGGTCCCCAGCTACAGGCCGGGCCCAGCGGGTCGGTCGCCTATCACACCCAACACGACCCCGACGGCGAAGGCGGCGTGTGTGTCGCCTGTCACATGCCGGAGATTGCGCGCACCGTCGGGAATATCAACGTGCGCAGCCATACGTTCAAGTTCATCTCACCCGCATTGACAGACCGGTACGGCATTCCCAATCCGTGTACGACGTGTCACGAGGACGAGACGACTGAGTGGGCGCTCGAAGCACTGGAGACCTGGCCCAACGTATCGCCCTGGCGCGTCTCGCAGTAGTTGTGCGCGAACGTAAGGGTGCCCTCGGCGCTAGCCGTCGCTTGCGCTGTCCACGGCGCTCTGCCAGACTCGCCAATCAATGACCGGGCTGGCTGACTGGGCACCCAACCCACACGCGCTCATCGTGCACCTGCCGATCGGGCTGCTGGTCACGGCGGTGGTCGTTGACGTCCTCGTCGTCGTCCGGAAGGACCGAACCACGCTCAGGTTGGTCTCGACCGGACTCCACGTCGGCGGCACCGTGATGCTGTGTGTCGCCTACCTCACCGGCCGCAACGCGGCGCCCGAGGTGTTTACCCCGGGGTTGGCGCTCGCCGTGATGACTCGGCACTGGGACCAGGCGCTGTGGTGTGTGTGGTACTTCGGGTTGGCCACGGCCGGCCGGGTTGGTCTTCAGATGTGGCACGGGAGGCTAGGGCGGGGCGCCGCGGCGGGCCTCGCGGTGGTTGGAGTCGGCGGAGTTCTGCTGCTGGCGGCGGCGGCCGAGTTGGGAGGGCGGCTGGTGTACGAGTACGGCGTGGGAGTGGCGGCGCCGGTCAACGACGGGCGGTGAACGCAGGCATGGTGGACAGGTGCGGCAGCCGTTGAAAAAGCGGTGCGGAGGCGGGCTGGCGGTGGGCGAGTCTGAAGACCCGCGGCTACGGACGGGCGTGAATTGTTCTGAGGCGTTCCAGGTCGATGTCGGTCAACGGGAGCCACTCCAGCGTGTCGTCGGCGGCCGCGATGGACGAACACGGGCCGCACATGAGGGTGAAGCTGGCTCGGTGGTGCGTGAGCCCTAACGTGTGGCCCAGTTCATGGGCGATGACGTTGCGCAGGACGCGGGTGTCTCCAAGCCGACGGGGCTCCGGCGCGCGGATCGTCACGAAGTAGTCGGGCGACCCGACCAGAGGCCACGCGAACGGCAGCAGCGGCTGCCGCGAAAGCAGCAGCACCACGTCTCCGCCGATGGCCCGCAGTTCGGGCGGCGGCTGAGGCCCGGACGCGCCTTTCGGAATCCGTCCACCACGCTGCGCCACGAACCGTGCGAAAGTCTCGATGGCTCGCACGCCCGGGGCGGCGACCACGACCGATTTTTCACGTAGTCTGATATCGACTCCGACCTCGGTCAGCGTCCGGTTCCAGAACGCCAGCGCGGCGCGCGTCAGTTCTACGCGCGGGTCGTCAGCACTGGCCGCCAAGATGATCACGTCTCGGGTGACCCCAGTCTGCCCCGCAGCGGGCACCGCGACCAGCACGGTCGCAGCGGCGACGAGGCCGCGCAGAAACCGGGTGGTGATAGTCATGGATTGTCGGTGGTCGCCCCAGAGCCAGCCGTCTCGGCGCCCCACCCGGCGGCGGTGGGGCACAGCCGGGTCCGGCGGGTCTGAAGACCCGCGGCTACGTTTGGCTGAGCTCAGATTCTGAATAAGTATCGCAGCTTTGTGAAGACCGCCCGGTTGGTGCGGCGCAGATCGCTAGTGAAGAAAAGCCGCTCGTCAAATCCGTCGCCGTCCGGATCCCCTTCGATCCGTTTTTCCTGTCGATAGTGGTCGTCGTAGCCCAGGAAGAACACCGTCCCTGCATTGATGCGATAGGTCAGCAGGAGGTTGACGTCGAGGTCCTTGTCGAACGAGTTGTACTCGGTGATGTTCCGCATCAGGAGACGGTCGGTGAACGTCAGGATGCTCTGAGCCCGGTAGATCTTCACGTCGAAGACTTCGAGGCCGCCACGGCTCGGATCCGTGAGCCGACTGTTGTTGACGCTGATTTGAGAACTCAACCGAGCCAGTGGCCGCACCGTCACGTTGAGCCGCGCGCTGCGCCCGTCCCCCAGGAAGGGATTGTCATCGAAGAAAATCTGGTCTCCCTGCGAGTAGTTGACCCGGATGGACAACGCGCGGCTGGTGTTCACGCCACCACTGACCGAATATTCCGTCTTCTCAAAGTCGATCCCGCCGAAGCGCTCCAGGTCGTGGTTCACGTTGGCGCTGAACGACAGGTTGTTCGCGAAGCTAAAGTTCAGTCCGGCGCGTCTGCCCTCGTCCTCAAGCACGCCGTCGAAGTTCCGGTTCCGGCTGTAGCTGACACGCGGTCCCCAATTGATGATCCAGCTTTCCGGCCACCAGCGATAGCCCACGTTGCCGAGCACCTGCCGCTGGTCGCGGCGACGGACGAAGCCGAGGTCCGTCTCAAAATCGGGCGTAATCTCGAATGCGGCGGCGAACCAGCTCAGGTTCCGACCGGTGGCCTGGATGCTGGCGTCGAACACGTGACCCGTCGTTTCCGACCCGTCGAGCTCCCGGTGGTCAGACTGGATCGCCCGAAAAGCGGTCGTCGTGGACCTCGACAGCCGGAAGCTGCCGTCAACCCCGCGTAGCTGGCTGCTACTGTCGAGAAACTCGCGGTCGGTGAAGACGGCTCCGAGATGAGATTCGGAGTAGAGGTCGTACTTCACCCGACCGATGAAGTTCTGCGCGGTCTCGCCAAACAGCGGGTCCGAAATGTCCTCGAGATTGCCGGGGGCCTCGTCCTCTGCGGTCAGCACCCCGAGCGAGAATCGGCCGGCCTTGCCGGTCAGTTTCGCCCCCCACGTCGGGTCGACGATGGTGCGGGTGTGCACGAACGTCACGGGACCGGGGAATTCGAAGATCTCCGCCCCCTCGACAAAGAACGGTCGCAACTCGCTGAAGAACAGCGGGAAGCGCTGATTGACTTCGATCTGGGGGCGGTCAGATTCGATTTGCGAAAAGTCGGGATTGAACGTCACGTCCACGGTCAGATTGGAGGTCAGACCGTACTTGATGTTCAGGCCGGCCTGCGGGTCGGTGTCCTGACTGACGAACCCGCCGGTCGACGTATCCAGCGAGCCGAACTTGATGGCGGTGAAGGTGGGCAAGAACTCCAAGTTACGGCTGGTGGAGAAGTCCGTCATCCCCTCCATCAACCCCATCTGGCGGTGGAACCCGGCCACGTCACGAGACATCGGCGCCCACACTGCGTTTTCCTCGTTCTTCCCTTTGATCTCCCGAACGATCTGAAGCCCCCACTGGTGCGATTCACCCGCCGCACGCTGCGGGTACCGGAGGCTCTTGAGCGGAATCGCCATTTCGGCCGTGAAGCCGTCCGCGACGATTTCGGTGGCGCTGTAGAAGAGCGCGTCCCACGACCGATCCGGGACCGGAATCGGTCCGCCCCGGCGATTGCCGCTCGCATTCACGATGCCGTCACCCTGGACGTTGAACGCGTTCAGGTCGAAGTCGTAGGCACGTTGCTGCGCGAGGAACGTGTCGAGGTAGACGGTGATCAGATCGTCCTGAAACGACGTATCGCGGTCGACGCGGTTGGCGCGCATCACGCTGGGGTCTGCGTAGTGCAGGTAAAACCCGAAATAGACGTGCTCGCTGTCGTACGTGATATAGACCTCGGTTTCTTCGGTCGCTTGGGCCCCCTCAAGAGGCGCCTGTTGGGTGAATTCGGTCAGGGTCGCGGCGCTTTGCCACGCGAGGTCATCGAGACGACCGTCGATGTCCGGCGCCGCCTCGGTCCGGGTCGGTCGCACGGTGGGGCGTCCGGCGATGAGCCCCAGCCCGTCGGTGGTCTGCCCGGCCGTGAGCGCCTGGCTCGCCGCGGGCTCAACGGCGAGGGCGGCGGACGCGAGAGACTGGGCCGAGGAGACGGACGCGAATAGTGGTGCGGTCATCCCCAGGGCGAGCAGAAGTGAGACGTGTCGAGAGAAGGAGGAGGGCCGATTCAACGTCATCGCGGGGGATCGTGTCAATCTTCCGGTACAAGAAACGGGGACGGAAGCCGATGTCCCGTCCCTAGTTCTGTGTCCCTGGACACGCCTGCAGATCGCTGAATCCTACCAGAAATGTACGCCGAGACGCACGAGCGCCAGATCCGTTTCGATCAGTCCGATGGCGTGTCGACACGCCCACCCACGCCGCTGTGGCGCACGCGGCCGCTGCCATCCCGTTTGACGATGAAATCGCCCCGGACGTCGGCGACATCGATGCCGCCCGAGCCGTCCTCCTCGACAATCACGTCCCGACCGACATCGGCGATATCGATACCACCGGAACCGTCGTCTTCGATCGTGACACTACCCCGCACGGCGACGATGTCGATCCCCCACCAGAACCGTCCGTCACGCGCACGTCGCCTGCCACCCCCTCTATGTCGATTCCGCCCGAACTGTCGCGCAGGTCGAGGGCCGCGACATCATAGATTCGCAGACTGCCAGACGAATCTTCCACCTTGAGCGGCACGGTATCCGGCACCTCGAGCGTGAGATCGAGGCGCCCGTTCGTGTCGTCGGTGTGCACCTCGACCACGATGTCGATCCCGACACGTTCGGCTGTCAATTCGACCCGCTCGAGGTCCTCTTCGGTTGGCGCGCACGCCGTCCCCGTCGCGCGCACTTCCGTGAGACCGGAGCGACCGTCGATACGCAGTGACCCCGCTCGAGCGCGGACCCTGATACGCGTGGCATCGCCAACAGACACGTCGGCGGCCCGAGAGGCCGTCTCGTCGCACGACCACCCGCCCACGGACACGACACACCCCGACGAGCCGGCCACGCCGAATACGACCGCCACCGCTGCGGGCATCCACTTCATGGTGTGTCCTCCTGCCTCTTCATACGGGAGCAAGGCACCGGTTGTTCGACGGGGCGGTTTCTGACGAGGCGCGCGCGTGGCAAGGCGCGACGAGGGAGCATGCAGGCGGCATGTGACCGAGGAAGCAACGCCGTCCACGCGGGCGCCTCGTCGGAAAACCTAAAAGAGGCGGGTGTTGGCGAGGGGCCACCATCGAAGCTGCACGCGTCCAATGATGTACTTTTCGGGCACTTGCCCCCAGTTGCGGCTGTCGGAGCTCTGGTTCCGATGGTCACCCATCACGAAGTAATACGAGTCCCGCACGACCTCGGGACCGAAATTTTCGTGACTCCGGTAGGCCGCCGGGACGAACGCATCCGGCTGGAGCGCTTCATTGACATAGAGGCGGCCATCTTCGATCCGGACGGTGTCGCGCTCGTCCGCGACAATCCGCTTCACGTAGGTCGTCTCTGGATCACGAGGATAGCGCAGCATGACGATGTCGCCGGGTTGGGGCTTGCCAAAGAATCGGTAGGCCGCCTTGTTGACGATGAGCTTGTCCTGGTGCTGCAGGGTCGGCTCCATGCTCCGGCCCTCGACCCGAGCGACCTGAAATCCAAAGGTAATGATGAGGGTCGTGTACACGGCGACCCACGAGAAGGTCGTAGCCGCACCGAGCAGTTCATGACCCGCCCGCCGCAACAGGTGCGCGCGCTGGCCGCTGTGGTCGTCCGGCAGCCCAGGCGGAGGTTCATCCCCTCGGCGTACCTCGTCAGTCACGGGTGTTTCTGGATCGACCATCGTCATGTCTCGACTGTAACTCACCATGCCCCTCAGATGAGACCCCTATTCGCTTGGCGTCGGCGCCCGTAGTAGTAGGCAGTTCGAGTTTTTCGACTCGTTGGGTGGCCCCGGTGGCCACAAAGAGCGGCGTCCGCGCCGCCGGGAGATGTCGCATGCGCAGATCACGACTCGTCACGTTTATCATCGTTCTGGCCGGGCTCTGGGTGCTTGTCCCCCAGGCGTCCAGCCATCGGGAGGCCCCCCTGATCGCCAGCGACCCAGCGGACAACACGGACGTGTATGCGTTCGTGGATCCGAACGAACCTGGGCTGGTCACATTCATCGCCAACTTCATTCCGCTGGAGTTCCCCAGCTCCGGCCCGAACTTTCACCGGTTCGACGACAACGTGCTGTATGAGGTGATGGTCGACAACAACGGCGACGCAGTCGAAGACATCACGTATCAGTTCAACTTCCAGACCGCGTTGCGGAACCCCGCGACCTTCCTCTACAACACCGGTCCGGTGACGACGCTGGATGATCCGGACCTGAACGTCATGCAACAGGGGTTCGTGTCGCGGGTTGACGGCCCGCGCCGCAGCGGCACCTCGGTGCCGCTCGGAAGCGTGCCGGTCATGCCGGCGCATGTCGGCCTGAACTCCATGCCGGATTGTGACCAGATGATCGGCAGTGGCGTTCAGCAGCTCCCCGGCGGGATGCGGATGTTCGCGGGTCCTCGGGACGCACCCCGGTTAACGTAAGATCCAATATCCGACCCAAATGCCTCGACGTCATCGAGACGGGGATCTGTTCTGATGCTCACCGGCCACGGGGGGCGTCAGAAGTTCGCGACTACATCGTCCTTCGTACGCAGCAGATCGCGAGAGGTCGGGTGCTGCCGGATGTGCGAAGGGCCAGTGAGGATTTTCACTTCAATTGGGGGGATCGCCGCTCGACGACTACTCGTGCTACATCGTCGCTTGGACTGCAACGACGGCGAGGATCTCGCTTCTCCCCACTCTCCCCAACCGGGTTCAATCGAGCTCGCCCGTGAGCCAATGCAGGATGTTCAGCACGAACTGAAAGTTCTGTTCGGCCATCGGCGCGTTCATGCCCCCTGGAGAGCGGCTAGGGCCGGACACCTGAGCACTGAACATGGCGGCTTCACCAAAGAAGACGGCTCTGCCGGACCCGACCGTCATCGCGGTACCCTGCAACCATCCACTGACCGGCACCTGCTTCGTCTCCGGACCGAACTCCCACGCGCAACGGTTTCTCTCGGTGCACGGACTCGTGCAGAACCTTTTTCGCGTCGGCCGACATCGGCTCCGCGCTGTGCACTACCGTCTCCTGAGAACGCGCTCCCTCGGCATCTGGGCTGAGGTGACGGGCGCCTGCTGACGGCGCACGGGCGTCCAGCGACCGGGGAGAGAATCGCGCCCTCCTCGGTAACTTGACAATGCCGTCGTCGGCGGTATCAGTGCATAACGAACGCGAACAGCTGCTGGCCGGCCGCGACGAGCACATGTTGGCGGCCGTCAATGAGGTAGGTCTGCGGGGCGTTCGAGATGTTGCCGATGCGCGTGTTCCACAACAGGTCGCCATCCGCGGCGTCGAACGCCACGAAGTTACCGCTTCCGTCCCCGGTGAAGACCAGGCCGCCGGCCGTGGTCAGCACGCCAGCGCCGCCACCACCGCCGACGGGCCACGCATGACGCCAGGTGGTCTCACCGGTGCGGTAGTCGATCGCCGACAGCGCGTTGCCACCGGACCCGACCGTCACCCGGTCCTTCCCACCCAGCCCCATGGAACCGCGCGGGTCGGGGTCGGTGAGATAGAGCAGGTTGAACCCGTTGTTCTCCTGCGTGTAGAACAACCCGGTGTCCGGGCTGAACGCGGGTGGCTGCCAGTTGGCGACGCCTCCCTCTACTGGTGAGACCAGCGACCCGGGAATGATCGCCTCCTTGGCCGGATGCGGATTGGGCGATCCACTCTCACGAATGTGGCTGGCCCAATTCGACGTGGCGCCGTAGCGCGTCGTCACGAGGTTCTCACCAGTCACCCGGTCGATTGTGAAGAAATAGCCGTTGCGTGCGGCGGTCGAGACCAGCTTACGCGGCACGCCGTCGATGACTCCGTCGATCAGGATCGGGGTCTGGGCCGAATCCCAGTCATGGGTGTCGTGTGGCGAGGTTTGGAAGTACCAGGCCATCTCGCCAGTATCGACGTCCACCGCGATCAACGTGCAGGTGAAGAGGTTGTCACCACGCCGCGCCACCCCGGTGTAGCCGGGGGTCGGGTTGCCGGTACCGAAGATGTAGTAGTTGGTCTCTGGATCGTACGAACCGGGCACCCAGACCTGCCCGCCGCCGTGCATCGCCGCGTCGAGACTGGGCCAGGTTTCGATGCCGGGGTCCTGCTCGGTCATCGGGACGGTGTAGAACTTCCATTGCAGCTCGCCGGTCGCGGGGTCGAACGATTGCAGGAAACCGGGCGCGTCAAGGTCGTTCCCGGTGCCAACCAACAGATGGTCCCCCACGACGATCGGCGCCATGGTCGAGAAGTACTGTTCCTCGAAACTGGCGATCTCGGTGTGCCAGCGCTCTTCGCCGGTCTTCGCGTTGAGCGACACCAGGTAGTTGTCGACGGTCTCGAAGATGACCGAGTCGCGCCACACCGCTACGCCCCGATTACCGATGTGTGGTCCGCCCCGGGTCTTCCAGAAGTAGTGCCAGCGCTCACCGCCGTCACGCACGTCGAGCGCCCACACGTGGTCAGGCGCCGTGACATACAGGAGGTCGCCCACCTGCAAGATGGACCCTTTGATGCGCTGGGAGCCGATGGTGAAGTCACCGGTCCCCTCGCCACCGATGAACGTCGGCGCGTTGTTGCCCTCGAGCGCCGGCATACCCGAATCGATCGTTCTGGTCCACGCGAGCGTCAGTCGCTGGACGTTGTCGGTGGTCACCTGAGCGAGCCGGCTGTACCGACGCCCGCTGTAGTCGCCCGAGTAGGTCGGCCACGAGTCTTCCAGCGGCTCCAGCAGCGATGCCGGATCGAGACCACCCGATTGAGCAGATGACGCGATGGGGGCAAGCAGCAACGCAGCCGCCATTGCCGTTACACAACAGGGCGTCTTCGGTCGACGTGTCGCGAGGGCTGCGGTCATTGCAGAGTCACCAGATAGGCCGTGACGTTGTGAATGTCGGTGTCGCCGTAGAGCGGCAGCATCTCACGGTGGGCGGCCATCGGGTCATCCACCTCCACCTGTGGCGTGTCGCCACGGCGACTGAACGACCGGTGGCGTCCATCGTCCTCGGTGAGCACGACCAGAAAGTCGTTGAGCCGCTCGAGGGTGCCGGACACCCGCTGGCTGGACGGCAGGGTCACACTGACCGTGATCGGTGGTCGCTCGGCGTTGCGCGCGCCACCCCTGACCCAGGTGTCCTGCAGTTCCTTCGGCGACTCGACGCGAGCGCCGATCCCCTGCAAGTCGCCCGTCGGTGAATGACACGACGCGCACCGTTCCGCGAAGTAGGTCTGGCCGGCGGTGGCATCGCCCACCAGAATGTCGAGCTCGAGTTCCTCTCCCGCCGGCGGCCCACCCTGACGCGAGGCGGTGCCGAGGACGTCGTGGATATACTCGACCACGGCGTCCAGATCCGCGTCAGACAGGTTCTGCGGCGGCATGCTCGAACCGCCCGCACCCGACTGGCCGTCTCGGATCACGGGTCCCATGAGGTCCCCGCCGTCGTCCTTCAGCACGAGCTGCGAGCGCAGCAGATTCGGACCGCCGAGGTCACCGCCCCGCAGGTCCAACCCGTGGCACGCGCGACAGCTGATGCCGTACACCGCCTGGCCACGCGCGATCACTTCAGGGTCGCCCGGCTCACGCTGCAACGCCGGGTACAAGCGCTGGTCCCGCGTTTGGGGTGGCTGAGCCGCAGCCAGCACCGCCGCCGGCCGCGCGCCCGGCACTGAGACATCGGCAACGTGCGGGCTCAACGCCACCGTAAGGGCGCCGACACCCCGCACCACTCGTGACGTCACCGCACCCTGCAACATGGCTGACAGACCCTTGGCACTCAGCGCTCGGCGGAACGCTCGGACATCAGGATGTTCGACATCGCGTAGTTGCCCTCGTGGCACGCGTACTCGTAGATGATGTAGTCGTCGAGCCGTGGCATCGGACGAACCGCGGTCCAGGGCGCCGTGTAGACGGTGGCATCTTCGATGGTGAATTCGGTTTCGATCCGATCCTCGGCCACCCGGCGGAAGCGCTCGACCGCCTTGGTATGACGCGACGACGGGAACCGATGCACGGTCTGGTCGCTGTAGTTCGCGGTCTCGATCACCAAGGTGTCACCGTCCCAGTGCGCACGGGAGTCGCCGTTCCACTGCCGAATGTCGTCGTCGAGTTGCGGACGCCCGTCGAGCGGAATGATCCGCACGTCGTGGATGTTCTCCATCCGGATGGCGACGTGGGTCGGGGTCTGCAGAATCTGGATGCTGTTGTTGTATCCCGTCGAGATCGGCGGCACGCCGTGGTAGGTGATGCAGCGGTCCCAATTCGTGCGATCGACCCAGGAGTCGGCCGGATGCGCCCGCGCGTAATCCCGCTGCTCGGTCTGCCGCTGCTGCGTCTCCGCCGTTGCCGGCAACCGACCGTCGGGCGGGTCGACAATCAGAGAGGTCCGCATGTCCGAGCTCACCTCGCCCCGGTCGAACCACAGGGCGTTGTAGGACCCGACACTCCCTGGGGCGTCCGGCTGGTCGAGCGTCACCGAGTAGTTCCGCTGCGCCGCCTCCTCGGGCGTGAAAAACTCTTTGTCCGCCATCGACGTGGGTCGCTGCAACGGCGTCAGCGACGCATACGACCAGGTGCCCTGGAGGTCCGGGTCGCCCCACGGCGTCTTGAGTGGGCCATCCTGGCCGACGACGAACACCGGGACGAACATGAGCACACCGACGAACGCTCCAAGCGCCAACATCATTCGCTTCTGCATCTGGACACTCCCCACTGAACCGCATTGCGGTGGCCCCAACCGTGGAACCGCGTCGCGCTCCGTCGCTACTGGCTCTCGTTGTAGATGTTCTGGACAAGCGTCGTCACACCTTGTGGCGGCGCTTGAAAGTCGCTGAACCGATCGGGCTTGACATACGCACCGGCCACCTGCTCGACGGTCTGGCCGGAGGCCATCCCGTGTTTCGCTTTCGCGAGCACATCGTTGAAGAAGCCACTGAAGTTCACGAAGTCTTCCCACGACACGGTCACCGTGTGGTGACCGGCAATCACGGTGTCGACGTTCTTGATGCCGTCCACCGCGCGCATCAGCGTGGACCCGAACTCGACCGCGCTACCGTTCCCATTGGCAACGTCGATGAACGGCAAACTCATCCGTTGAAACATGTCGCCGGTGTGGACAGTGCGCGCCGCCGGGAACACCACGAAGGTATCGCCATCGGTATGGCCGCGACCAAAGTGATACAAGTCGACCCGGTCTTCACCATCGAACAAGGACTTGCGGCTTGCAAAGGTAGTCGTGGGCAGATACTTGGCGTTCGCCCCTTTGAACGCGTCGCAGTTCGTGACCGGCTGACAGCTCGCGCGAGCCATATGGGCCCGGGTGTTTTCGTGCGCCACGAACTCGACGGTATCGGGGAACTCGGTATTGCTACCCGAGTGATCGAAGTGCGTGTGTGTGTTGATGATGGTGGTCACCGGCTTGTCGGTCACGGTGGCAACCAGGTTGAGAATGTCCTGACCGTAGCCTTCGAGCTTGGTATCGACCAGCACCACCCCGAACGCCGTCACGAAGGCAACGATGTTGCCACCGGTCAACATGCTCTGCTCGGCGGGAGGAGGCGGGTTGCTGAGCAGATACAGGTTGTCTGCGACTTCCTCGATGCCGTGTATCTCGGGCCGCGGCTGCCGCGCCTCGTAGGTGGCCGCGGTCAAGACGACGCCCAGGAGCGTCAAGATCACCAGACTAGCACTGCGCTTCATCCGTTCCTCCCCGAGCCAGAGCACGTCAGAATGTGTGATTGTAGCATCGCGACCAGGCGCGACGAGGGAGCAGCCAGACGGGCAGTGACCGAGGAAGCAGCGCCGTTGCTTGCCCCGCCATAACCCGGGATGACCGGTCTTTCCTACGGTCACAGTGCGCGGATCAACAGCGAGCGCCGGTGGCTGGTGACACAATCCCCGCTGCCGCCAGCCGGGATTGAGTCGAACCGCCCGCACACGCGAGCGCGCGCAGCGTGGGGCTGGCGATAAGCGCGTCCGGGCCGGTCGGCGCCGCGCGTAGCTGCAGGTGCGCGAACAAGCGTCGTGCCTCACCCTCGGGCCGCAGTCCGACATCCGGATCCCGCACCGCCGGCATCAACTTCAGACTGACGGTGCCACGGACGTTCCCACCGATCGTGAGAATCCGGGCGCGTGCGTCGTCCAGCGCGACCACCACGTCGCAGTGTGTCCGTGCCCCCTCGCCCATCTGTTGGCGTCGTTCCGCCAGCGAGCGGTAGGCCGGGCGACGACCGCTGCACAGGAGATCGCCTGGGAGGACCGGCGCATCGCCGATGTCGTGGGCCGTGAACGCGGCCGGTGCACCGCCATCCCGGGCGCGGATCGCTTGATCGATGTAGGTGTGATGCGCGACGGCACGTCGGAATTGATCGGATTCGTCGAGGCCGCTTTCGCACATCACCCAGGAAACGAACGCGGCAGACCAGGGGTATCGCCAGCGTGCGCTGGACTCCGAACCGTCCCAGCGATCGTTCTGGTTCTCGATAATCCATTCACCCTCAGGGGTGACCGTCCAGTAGCCGGCAATCGAATCTGCGACCCGCACATACTCGCTGGGGCTCAAACGAGGCCATCGGCGGCGCCCACGCCGCAGCGGTTGGTCATCGAGCCGCGTCTGGTCTACCACCGAAAACCCGAAGAACCCCCACTCCTGAGCCGCCACATCGACAATCCGCCGACGCAACGGTTCATCTGGCCGGGGCCGGCAACCGGTCTCTTGCACTCCGAGACTCCCCACCGCGCCGTCTACCCTGGCCGCCGGTGGCACGACATCGAGCTGATCGACGCTCAGTCGTTCGAGATTCGACGACTGCGCCGTGACCAGAGTCGACAGCAGCAGTGCTCCAGCCAGCGCGAGGGTTGGCATTCTCATGATGGACCTGTGAATTCTATGCTTGATCTGAGGCCCCAGATCAAAACCGCGCTACAGTTTCTCGGGTGAAGAGCACCTCGGCGGCTTGGGTCTGTGTCGTCACGCTCACCGCGGCGAGCGCCCTGGCTCAGTCGGCCGCTTCAGGCCGCCGGTCTGCGCCGGTTCTGCCGGAGACGCCGTATCGGTACGACGGCGGCAACCTGCCGCGACACTTCACCCAGTCCGACGGACCGGAGAGCATCGCCTCCGCGGACAACACGCCGGACGACAACCCCACGACCGACGCCGGGGCGACGCTCGGGCGGGTCCTGTTCTACGACACGCGGCTGTCGGCGAACGACTCCGTCTCGTGCGGCACCTGTCATCAGCAGGCCCACGGGTTCTCCGACCCCCGCCGCTATAGCGTGGGGTTCGACGGCCAGACCACGCGCCGTCACTCGATGAGCCTCACCAATGCGCGGTACTACACACGGGGGAGGTTCTTCTGGGACGAGCGCGCCGAGACGCTCGAGTCACAGGTCCTGGCGCCGGTGCAGGACCCGGTCGAAATGGGGATGACGTTGGATGGCCTGGGAACGAAGCTCGGACAGGTCGACTACTATCCGCGGCTCTTTGACCAGGCCTTCGGCAGCCCCGCCATCACCGCGGACCGGGTGGCGCGGGCGCTCGCGCAGTTTGTCCGAGCCCTGGTGTCGTATCAATCGCCCTACGACCGGGCGCGCGCCGCCGGCCCGCCGGGTTCCGCCGCGTTCACGGCGGCGCTGCCCGAACTGCCCCGCCTCGGTCACCGGCTCTTTGTCGGGGTGCCCGGCGAGGGGGTGCGCGCGGTCGGGTGCGCACGGTGTCACGTGAGTGACGCTCAGATCAGCCTGTCGCCACGCAATATCGGCCTCGCCCGGCTCGGCCCGGACGGCGACGACGACCAGGGCGCCGGTGACGGCCGCTTCAAGGCCCCGTCACTGCGCAACGTGGCCGTCCGGACGCCCTACATGCACGACGGTCGCTTCAACACCCTGCGTGAGGTCATCGAACACTACAACACGAAGGTCGAGGCCACCCCGTTCCTGGACCTGACGCTGATGAACCGCCGCCTCGCGGTGACAGGCGGGCCGGTCCGCCCGGTGCGTCTCGAGTTGACTGCACGGGAGATCGACGCGCTGATCGCGTTTCTGGAGAGCCTCACGGACGACACGTTTCTGGCCGACCCACGGTTCTCGGACCCCTTCATGTGACCAGCCCAGAGAGACTGGCCGGGCCAACCGCCGCGTCTGGGAGTCTAAGGGCTCTGTCTAGGTCTTGGTCGAGTAGAGCATGAGCCTCCTCTATGACGTCGTGCACGTCACGCGATCCCGGGCGCGGCAACCTGGTGTCTGGGTCGTGGCGGTCGCCACGCTGGCGCTCGGACTCGGTCTCAATAGCGCCATCTTTGCGGCGGCCTATGGCGTCCTCTGGCGACCGCTTCCATTTCCGGACGCCGACCGACTGGTGACTGTCGCTACGCGGTACCACCAGAATCCCGATGTCGGCGGTGTCGGCCTGGACCAGTTCGGTGAATGGAACGACCGGCTACGCACGGCGGACCTGGCCGGTCACCGGGCCAGAGCGCGTACTCTCCGAGGAGCCGGCACAGCTCGGATCATCACCGCGGCGATCGTTACTCCTGAGTTCTTCACGATCCTCGCTATTGGGCCGCTCGCTCGGGCGAAACCGTGAGTTCGCGCTCCGACTTGCACTGGGAGCCGGACCCGGCCGCCTACTACGCTCGGCGATCATCGAGGGCGTGGCGGTCGCGAGCGGCGGGGCGCTAGCAGGTCTGTTTATCGGGTGGGCCGCACTCGAGCTATTCACCAGCCTGGCCGCTGGGGTGCTGCCCCGGGCGAGTGAAATTGCGCTGGACGGCGCGGAGTTCTTGCGGGGCCCCCGAGTGCCCCACTCCGGGGCCGCGGGCCGCGCATTGTCGCGCGCCAGGGCTGTTGTTTTTCCGCAGCCTGCTAGACCGCAACACCCCAATGAAGAGCTGTCAACGCTCCCGGGATTCCGGCTGACCTCGCACCTGGACGCGCACCTGGCTCCGACGCACGGCCAACGCAATCTCCGTCTCGGGGTCGGCGTTCGGTGGGGGCTCGAACGTGACGAGATAGCGAGCTGGCCTGGCCGCTGCGCGCTCCGCCACCAGTTCGCCCAGCTCGACCAATTTGCGCACGACCAAGACACTCGGGCTGTTCACCTCGGCCAGCCAGCCATCGGTCAACTCGCTCAAGCGCCG
>CAUZAY010000022.1:0-24668 GCA_963577695.1 Vicinamibacteria bacterium
TGTGGTGGCCGAGGGCGCCGCGCTACCAGACGGCGGTTTCGTGACCACACCGGCCGGCAGCGTGGCCGGTCAGGTGCGCCTGGGCGGCGTCGGGCATGTGGTCGCGCGCCAGTTGCATGACCGCCTGAAACGAGAGACGAGGGTGGTGGTCCTCGGACATCTCCAGCGCGGCGGCCCACCCACGAACTTCGATCGCGCGCTGGCGACCCAGTTTGGTGCGCATGCGGTTCGGCTGGTGCTCCAGCGCCAGTTCGGGATGATGGTGGCCTACGATCCGCCGGACGTGAAGAGCGTGAAGATCCACGACGCGGTAGACCAGATTTCCCGGGTATCTCCCGATAGCTCGGCCGTCGTGGCCGCGCGCACCCTGGGGGTGAGTTTCGGAGAATTCCCGCCGGGCGAGTCGCCGCTCCTTCGGTCTCTGGTCGAGGAATCGTCCTCATATTCGGGATCCGGCGCCGGCGGAGCCGCGTGACGACGGACCCGCCGGTGACCAGGATCGAGCTGCGGACCCGCCGGCAGGTGTATATTTGTCGTTTGCTGGATCAGCATCGACGGGGAGAACTGTCATGAAACGAATCACGATTCTGGGTGCCCTGGTCGCTCTGAGTGTCGTTGTGACCATGAGTCGCCCGATCGCGCAGGGCAACGTCGCGGACATCGAGCAGGTGAAAGACAATCTGTATGTCATCACCGGAGGCGGCGGCAACACCGGGGCCTTCGTCACCGACGGTGGCGTGGTGGTGGTCGACACCAAGAACCCCGAATGGGGCGCCGCGATTCTCGACAAGATCAAGACCGTCACCGACAAAAAGGTGACGATGATCATCAACACCCACACCCACGGCGATCACGTCGGCAGCAACATCGATTTTGAGTTGCCGATCGAGTTCGTGGCGCACGCAAACACCAAGACGAACATGGAACGGATGCCGGCGTTCCAGTCCGCCAGCGGGCGCCAGTATCTACCCAGCCGGACCTACACGGACAAGTTGTCGCTGCTGGGCGGCGACGACCGGATCGACCTGTATTACTTCGGTCAGGCCCACACCAGTGGTGACACCATCGTGGTGTTCCCGGCTCTGGGCGTGGCCCATACCGGAGACATGTTCGCCTGGAAGGGTGTGCCGTATATCGACGTCAACAACGGAGGGAGCGGCGTCAGCTACCCGAAGACACTGCTGGCCGCCGCCGATGCAATTTCCGGGGTCGACACGGTGATTCCCGGGCACAGCCCGGTGATGACCTGGGCCGATTTTCGGGAATTCGGCGAATTTAACCGTGACTTCCTGACCGCCGTCGAGCGCGGCAAAGCAGAGGGCAAGACTGCGGCGCAGGCGGCGGCGGCGCTGAACCTGCCGGCAAAATACGCGAACTATGCGATGAGCCGCGGCACCCTGACCAGCGCGGAAGACAACGCCACCAAGATTTACGCAGAGCTGGATCAGTAGCGAGACCCGGGCCGGACTACGCAGCGGTCAGTCGGTGCTCGAGCACCAGTGCCTCGGTCAGGGTGGTGCCGAACCCCGGGCCGGTGGGGGCGATGACTTCGCCGTTCTCGACCGTGCAGGACATGGCATCGAGAATCGTCGACCCGGCCGGGAAGCTCTCGGCCATCGTGCAGCTTGGCGACGTGAGCGCGATCGGGAAGCCCCAGGAGCTGCCGCCGCGGTGCGGAATGATCTCGAGCCCGGCCGCGTCCACCAGCCGCGCAATACGGCGTCCGGCCGTGGTGCCGCCGCACCAGGTGATGTCCGGTTGCAGGATCTCGGCCGAGTTGAGCCGGATGAGCACGTCGAAACCATGCTCGGTGTATTCGTGCTCGCCACAGGCGACCTTGGTCCAGCCCGGTCCGCCGCCTCCGATCCGTTGCACTAGCTCGGCGTAGCCGAACACGTTGTCCGGCGACAGCAGCTCTTCCATGAAGTAGAGGTTGGCGGGGCGCAGCCGCTCGGCGAGCGGTACCGCCCACTCGACCGTCCCGTTGCGCGACACGCAATCGGTCATCAGATTGCCGTCCGGGCCCATCGCGTCGCGGGCCGCCAGCACGGAGTCAATTCTCCGATCCATCTCCCCCACTGAGGTGTGGGGACCGATGGGGAGCGAACGTTTGAAATGCCGGACGCCTCTGGCCTTGCCTTCGGCGATGTCGCCACCGGTCTGATAGATCGGAATTCGGTTCCGGCGGGAGAACGTGCGGGCACTCGCGGAGGGGGGGCGCCCGAAGCCGGGGTCGACCCGCCCCAGCAACTCGTGCACCGGTTCTTCAGCTTGCTTGCCGACGATGTCCCACAACGCGTTGTCGACGGCACTCAAGGCCATGGCGAAGACGCCACGCCGCCCGTACAAGACGGCGGACGTGTACATCTGATCCCAGAGTTGCTCAACGTTGAGCGGGTTGGCGCCCATGAGCAGATGCTTCAGGTGCCCGTCGATAATTTCGACCGCCACGCTGCCCCCGGCGCCCATTCCGAACCCGGTCAGGCCCTGATCGGTCTTGATGATGGCAATGATGGCCGAGGGGAGTTGTTCGAACGGTCCGCCGAAGCGCCAGCGTCGCGGGTCATCGTCACCCGAGAAGGTCGGCGCATCGAGCAATCCGTCGGAGCGCTGGTTGATATAGATCGGATAGGCGTCCACGGCGCGGATACGCAGAGCCGGCGTCTGGGCCGCGAACAGATGTCGTGGCGCGCCGATGGTGGCCGCGAGGGCCGCGAATCCGCCCGTCTCCCGAAGAAACCGGCGCCGGCTGGGTCGTGTCAGGTATCTTGTCATGGTCTGCCTTGGTGACGCCCTGTCGCCGGGCATCGCGCCATGTTAGTGCAGTGCGTCCCAAACAGTGGGCATGACTTCGTGGCGGCTTCCCGTCTGACGGCGTCGCTCCTCTCCTCTGGTGGCGGCTTGCCTGGGCGGGGCGCCGACGATAGAGTGCCCTGATACATACAAGTGTGGCGGCGTGACGCCACGTCCGAAGCATGATGCCTCTTTCGACTGAGACGACCCGTCGGCTGTGGCGCAGGGTGTGCGGGCCCGCCGCGGCGACGCTGGGGCTTTGGCTCGTCGTGTTCGCCGCCGCCCACGATGGCGTCGGGGCCGTCGCGGAGGCGCAGCCCGCGTCGGGCGCCGACACGCGGGCGATGCTCGACCGCTACTGCGTGAGCTGTCATAGCGAGCAGCTGCAGAGTGGCGGGCTGGCCCTGGATGCCGTCGACGCCGCACGTCCCGCGACAAACCCTGAGATCTGGGAGCGGGTCATCCAGAAGCTCCGGTCCGGCGCGATGCCTCCGGGGGGCCGTCCGCGACCGGACCTCGAGACGTACGATGCGGTCGCGAGCCGGCTCGAGACAACGCTCGATCGAGCCGCGGCGGCCAATCCTGACCCCGGCCGCACCAGCACCGTCCACCGGCTGAACCGAACCGAGTATCGGCATGCCGTTCGCGACCTCCTCGCCCTGGACGTCGAGGTCGACTCGTTACTGCCTGGCGACGAGACCTCAGACACCGGTTTTGACAACAACGCAAAGGTGTTGTCGATCAGTACGGCTCAGCTCGAACGGTATCTGTCAGCGGCCCGTCACATCTCGCGACTGGCGGTTGGCCTCGCGCCGACCGGGCCCGGGTTCGAGACGTTTGAGGTGCCGTTGCTGCTGCGCCAGGACGACCGGCAGGCACCGGAGCTGCCGCTCGGGTCGCGTGGTGGTACCGCGATCCGCTACCACTTCCCGGCTGACGGCGAGTATCTGATCAAGATCGGCCTGCGGACCAACTGGCAGGATTACGTTCTCGGGATGGGGACGGCGCAGCAGCTCGACGTTCGCATCGATGGGGCGCTCGTGAAGCGATTCACCGTGGGCGGCGGGGCGACGGGGCGTCCAGCGCCGGTGACGTTCACGATCGCGGAGCCGGGTGATCCGTCCTGGGAAGCCTACGTGCTGCACGCCGACGATGACCTGGAAGTGCGGGTGCCGGTCGACGCGGGCCCACGCGTGGTCGGCGTGTCGTTCGTGCGACAGCGGTGGGAGCCCGAGGGCGTGTATCAGGTTCGACAGGCGGGCGAGGTGCTGTCGAACGACGAGGCCTACCACGGCAACGCGGCGGTCGACTCGGTCTCGATCGGTGGTCCGTATGCCCTCGGAGGGACGGGCGAGACCCCAAGCCGTCGCGCCATTTTCTCGTGCGCCCCCGGCACGGCGGCGGGCGATGAGCGGGCGTGTGCCACCGAAATTCTATCGGCATTGGCCCGTCGCGCGTATCGTCGGCCGGTCACTGCCTCCGACCGCGAGACCGTGCTGTCGTTCTACGACCGCGGTCGAATCGAAGGCGGGAGTTTCGACGCCGGCATCCAACTCGGGCTGGAGCGGCTGCTTGTCGACCCAGACTTTCTCTTGCGGATGGAGTTAGACCCGCCCACGGTGGAGCCTGGCGCCGTCTACCCCCTGAGCGGTGTCGAGGTCGCCGCGCGGCTGTCCTTCTTCCTCTGGAGCAGCCTGCCAGACGAGTCGCTGCTCAGCGCGGCGGAGCAGGGAACGCTGACGCAGCCCGCTGTGCTCGCGCAGCAGGTACGCCGAATGCTCGCTGACCCGCGGTCGGGCTCGCTGGTGGACGACTTCGCGAGTCAGTGGTTGCACCTGCGCAACCTCGACGAGGTGCAAGGGGACCCGGTGCCGTTCCCCGACTACGATGACAACCTGATCGACGCCTTCAGGAAGGAGACGGAGCTGTTTCTCGCCAGCACCCTCCGCGACGATCGGAGCGTGCTCGAACTGCTCAGCGCCGACTACAGTTTCCTGAATGAGCGCCTGGCTCGTCACTATGGCATTCCTGGGGTGTACGGCCCGCGGTTCAGGCGGGTGACCTTCCCCGACCTTGAGCAGCGGGGCGGGCTGCTGGGCCATGGCAGCCTCTTGTCGCTGACGTCGTATCCGACGCGCACCTCGCCCGTGCTGCGAGGCAAGTGGTTGCTCGATACGATTCTCGACGCACCACCGCCGTCGCCGCCGCCCGATGTGCCCGCGCTCCCGGATCGGGGCGAGGGCGGACGGCCGGAGTCGGTGCGCGAGCGGCTCGAACGACACAGGGCGTCGCCGACCTGCGCCGCCTGTCATGCCATGATCGATCCACCGGGGTTCGCGCTCGAGCAATTCGACGGATTGGGCGCCTGGCGCACCGAGTATCCGCATGGCGCCCCGATCGACGCCAGCGCCGTCATGCCGAGCGGACAGACGGTCGAAGGTTTAGTGGGCCTGCGGGCGATGCTGCTGAGTCAACCCGAACAGTTCGCGGGGACCGTGGCGTCGAAACTGCTGTCGTTCGCGCTCGGTCGACAGCTCGAGTTTCACGATCGACCGTTCGTGCGGCAAGTGGTGCGCGACGCCGCGGCGGCCGACTACCGCTGGTCAGCCCTGATTCTCGGGGTTGTCCGGAGCCCGGCCTTCTTGATGCGCACCGCCGCGACGAACTGACGCTAGGCCCCAGGAGGGTCGCCGAATAGTTTGGGGAAACACCAGCCATGACGATCACCAAACGCGCCCTGCCGCGCCGGACCGTCCTGCGTGGGATGGGCGCCACCGTCGCCCTCCCACTACTCGATGCGATGGTGCCGGCCGCCACCGCGCTGGCCCAGACCCCGGCTCGACCGATCCCGCGGTTCCAGGCGATCTACGCGCCGAACGGCATGGCGATGCCGTACTGGACCCCCGAGACGGAGGGAGCCGGCTTCGCCCTAACTCCGATTCTCCAGCCGTTGGCGCCGTTTCGCGATCAGTTACTGGTGTTGTCAGGCTTGCGGTCGTCCTGGACCTATGTGCATGCGGGCGCCTCCGCGTCGTTTCTCACCGGGACCGCCAGTGGCGGCAAGAACGAAACAGATGTGCTGGCGAGCACCTCCATCGACCAGTTGCTGGCCCAGGAGCTCCGCACGGAGACGCAGCTCGGTTCGCTCGAGGTCTCCATGGACAAGGCCGCCAACGCCGGCCAGTGCACCGCGGGCCTCAGTTGCGCCTACACGCAGACCATATCGTGGCAGAGTCCGACCCGGCCACTGCCGATGGAGAACAACCCGCGGGCCGTGTTCGAACGGCTCTTCGGGGACAGCGGGTCGGCGGCGCCAGAGGCGCGCCGCGCGCGGCGATTGCAGAAGCAGAGCATCCTCGACTCGGTCAACGACAAGCTGGCCGGTTTGAAGCTGGCCGTGGGCGGGCCCGACCGCGCGAAGCTCGACCAGTACACCGAGGCGGTGCGCGATGTCGAGCGCCGCATTCAGAAGGCTGAGCAACAGCAGGACGTCGACCCGACGTTTGTCGAGCAGCCGGCCGGGCCGCCACGGGTCTTCGAAGAGCATCTGGCCCTCATGTTCGACCTCCAGTTGCTGGCGCTGCAGACCGACCTGACACGGGTGGTGACCTTCATGCTGGGACGCGAGCAGAGCACCCGTTCGTTCCCACAGATCGGCGTGCCCGATGCGCACCACCCGCTGTCGCACCACGAAGACGACCCGGACCGCATCGCGTTGATGTCAAAGATCAACACGTATCACGTGAAACTGGTCGCCGGGTATCTCGAGCGGCTCCGGGCCACCGCCGACGGCGACGGGTCATTACTCGACCACATGACCGTCCTCTACGGCGCTGGCATCTCCAACAGTACGAGGCATGTCGGTCGCAACCTTCCGCTGCTGCTCCTCGGCGGGGGGGCCGGACGGCTCCGCGGGGGGCGTCATCTCCGTTATCCGAGCGACACGTCCAACGCGAACCTCTTGCTGACACTGTTGGACAAGATGGACATGCCCCTCGACCGGCTCGGCAACAGCACCGGTCGGCTTGAGATCGACACGCTGGCTGGGGTGTAGCGCGCAGAACGGAGATCGACACGCAATGGTACCGATAGCCACGACACGGCAGGGCCGGCGATATGCGGGCGTGACGGCACTGGCCGTGCTGGCGAGCGCTGTCTCCGCGACGGCACAGCCGGTCGCTGACGCCGCGCGAGCGGCCGACTGGGACTCCGTACGGACGCTCATTGCCAGACCAGCTGACGTCACGGCGGGGCAGGGCGACGGCGCGACCGCGTTGCACTGGGCCGGGTACTGGGACGACACCGCCATCGCGTCTCTGCTGCTCGACGCCGGGGCCGACGCGAGCGCGGCCAATGACCTGGGGGCCACGCCGCTCTGGACCGCGGCCGAGAATGGCAGTGCGGCGATGACCGACCTGTTGCTGGCCGCGGGGGCCGACCCCACCGCTGCTCTTCTCTCGGGAGAGACCGTGTTGATGACGGCGGCCCGCACGGGAAACGTCGCGGTCGTCCGGGCGCTGCTCGTCGCCGGGGCGGATGTCGATACGACCGAGCACGGACGCCAGCAAAATGCACTGATGTGGGCGATCGGACAGCGCCACGCCGGTGTCGTCGAAGCACTGCTCGAGCACCAGCCCGATCTGCGGGCGCGGTCCGACGTGCGCACCGAGGTGGTGAAGACCACGCCGGAGCCGTGGAACCCGGACTACATCGTGGACCTGCCGCAGGGTGGGTATACGCCGCTACTGTTCGCCGCCCGGGTTGGAGACCTGGCGTCCGCGCGTCTGCTGGTGTCGGCCGGCGCCGACGTGAACGACACCGCTCCCTACGGGACCAGCGCGACGGTGGTGGCCGCGCACAGCGGCCATGGTGGTCTGGCCGCCTTTCTGATCGAGGCGGGCGCCGATCCCAACCGGGCCGACGCGGGCTACGCGGCGCTCCATGCAGCGATACTGCACAAGGATGATGCCCTGGCCCGTGTGCTCCTGACGCATGGCGCCGACCCGAACGCGGTGGTCGAGACGTCCACCCCGGTTCGGCGTGATAGCGTCGATTATTACTTTCACCCGTCGTATGTCGGGGCCACGCCGTTCTGGCTCGCGGCGCGTTTCAACGCGCCGGCCATCATGCAGGCCTTGGTCGACCATGGCGCCGATGCCACCGTGTCGCACCATCCGATCTACTGGGAGGGGAGCCTGGCCGTGCGGGACGATCGGGCTCAGCGGCACGAGGGTGAGACGACCGCGATCATGGCCGCGGCCGGCTTGGGGGGGCGGGCGCCCCTCTTCGCCGTCGACCGCTTGGACCGCATAGCCGAGAGCGCCCCGGTGCGCAGCACGCGTCGCCCGCCGGACCCGAGACTCGTCGAAGCTGCGACGCTCGACGCGGTGCGGATTGGGGTCGAGCGCGGCGTCGACGTCAACGTGGCCAATGCCACCGGTCAGACCGCGTTGCACGCCGTGTCGGGAAACGGGTTCGACTTGGTCGTCGCGTATCTGGTCGACCACGGGGCCCGACTCGACCTCAGAAACATCGACAACCAGACCCCGCTCGATTTTGCCCGGGCGCGCGGCGTCGGCGAGAGCACGGTCTCGCTGCTCAAGAGCCTCGCCGAAGAGTAGCCGGACGTCCGTCTACGGGCTGGGCGGTACCGCGTCCATCAGGATCGTCAGCGCGCTGCGCAGCGCTCGCCCGCCCGCCCGCGCTCCGCCGTAGTGTCCCTGGCGGACCACCACCAGGTCGTGTGACGGGATGATCAGCGTGGTCTGCCCGCCGGCGCCGGACATGTAATACGCCTCGTGCGGTACCGGAAAGCTGCCGGTGCCGTTGATCCAGAAGAAGCCGCCGTAGATCGGGCGGCCGTCGGCCTCCCAGGCCGGGGCGAGCGTGCTGACGAACTCGGTGTAGCCCTCAGGCAGAATCCGCTCGCCGTTCCAGACCCCGTCCTGCAGATACAGATTCCCCAGACGGGCCCAGTCGCGGGCCGGGGCCAGCTCATAGCCCTGCAGCAGGTAGTTGCCGTAGGGATCCGTTTCCAGCACGAATCCGCGTGCCCCGATCTTGTCGAACAGCTCGCGCTGCGGAAACGACAGATACTCGTCGCCACGCCCCTCGACTCCAAGTCGTACGAGGTAGTTGATCAGGACCGGGTCCGAGTTGCGGTAGCGCCCGATGGTGTTCGGCGGCCACTGTTGCGGCCTGGTGGCGGCCCACTCGAATGAATTCACGGTGCCGGTGTACACGTAGAGATGGTCGGGGTAACCCAGCGCCGGGTCGAGATCCGGGTCGGCCACGCCGCGGAATCGCAGGCCGCTCGACATGTGCAGAATGTCGGCGATACGGATCGCCTGCCGTGGGTCTCCGGGCGTCTGCCACTCGGGCACCGGTGCAGGCTGGAACAGGTCGTACACGCCCTGCTCGATCAACACACCCATCAGCGTGGCGGTCAGGCTCTTTCCCATCGACCAGCTTTCGAGCGGCGTACGCATGGTGAGCCCCTCACCGTAGCGCTCACCGATGATCCGTCCCTTGTGGGTGATGACGAGTCCACCCGTCATGCCGGCCGGGTCGAATGCCGCGTCCACCGCGGCCGCTACCTTCTCGGCGTCGATGCCGGCGGGGAGTGGCGTGTTGGGGAGGACGTCACCCATCGGCCACGGCTGGGTGGCCGGGTCGGGTAGGGTGCTGGTGATGTCGACCGGGTCGAAATACACGTCGTTCTCGCCGATTGGCAGGGTGACGCAGCCATGGTCGCCGTTGAATTTCGCCGTGCGCACGACACCATCCGGGAGCGTGAGGTGCACTTGGCGCAAGTCACGGTCCACCTCGACGTTGCTCACGTGCCGGCGATGTTCGTAGGGCGAGCTGAAGAAGCCGACGTTCTCCGCCGCGAACTCCGGGTCGAGACCGGTGACAAACACGGCCGAACAGAGCGTCTTGGCGAAACCGGCGGTGTGATGCCACAACGGGTCGCCGGGGGGCGCGACGTAGGCGGTATCCAACTCCGCCTCCGTTGCGCGCGCGAGCATCGCTTCTCGTCCCTCCTGGGCGTAGGCCACCCCCACCCCGGACTGGGAGACCAGCACCAGGGCGAGAACAATCAGTACGATGGCGGCGCGACTGATCCGTGGGTGTGTCATGGCAATCTCCTCTGGATTCCGCAGCGTAGCACGTGCCGTTCCGCGCCGCACGGCGCTCCGCGATACCTGATAGCATGCTGCTCCGCTGACGCCTGATCGCTGACTCCGCTTCTTCCAGCTCGTGCTCTTTACCGACACCCCGTTCCTGCTCCGCTTCTTGCCGGCGGTCCTCGCGCTGTTCTTTCTGGCTGTCGCGGCCACCTCGAAGCGCTGGAAGGAAGACGGGCGGCGTTTCACCCTGCCGAACACGGTCCTGCTCGCCGGCAGCGTAGTTTTTCTGGCCTGGGGGACCGGCCCGTTCATGCGATGGGTCGCTGGTGCGGTCGTCTTCAACTACCTCGTGGGCCTGGCCATTGGTCGCGCCCGTCTGGCCGCCGCGTCGTCCACCCGCCCGGGTCCGCTGCCCGAGGCATTGCTCACCCTGGGGGTGACCGGCAACGTCGTGCTGCTCGGGGTGAGCAAGTACGCGTTGCCGCTTCCGGCTTTGTTCGCCGACCGCGTCTTTGCCGTGCCGCAACTGCTCGCGCCGCTGGGCCTGACCTTCCTCGTGTGTCACGCCTTGTCGTATCTGGTCGACGTTGCCCGCGGCGACGCCCCGGCCCAGGTCAGTCCCATCCGGGCGTCGCTCTACCTGCTGTGCTTCCCCCTGCTCTGTGCCGGACCCCTGGCCCGTTACCAGGACATGAGTCCGCAGCTCGCCCAGCGTCGGGCCACCCTGGCGGCGTTTGCCTTCGGCGTTCGACGTTGGCTGGTCGGCTACTGCAAGGTCGTGTTCCTGGCCGCCGCGGTGGCCGGCCCGGCCGACATCGTCTTCGCCACCTCGGCCGCCGAGCTCGGCATGGCGCGGGCCTGGCTGGGGGCCGTCTGTTTCACCCTCCAGATCTATTTCGATCTGTCGGGATACGCCGACATGGGGATCGGATTCGGGAGGATGTTCGGCTTCCGGTTCGGCGAGAACTTCCGAGCGCCCTACCTGGCCCACTCGCTCACCGATTTCTGGAAGCGGTGGAACGTGACGTTGATTGATTGGTGCCGGGGCTACCTGCGTCTCGCACTCGCTCCGGCCGCTGGTGGCGGGTTGGTTCGCGCGCGTCAGGCACTGCTACTGTTTCTGTGTGTGGGGTTGTGGCACGGGCCCGGCTGGAACGTGTTGGTGTGGGGCGGCATGCACGGGGCGATCGTCGCCGTGGAGCAGGTCTGGCTGACGAAACGCTTGGCCACGCTGCCGGCCGTCGTCCGCCACGCGTACGTGCTGCTGGTCGTGCTGCTCTTGTGGGTGGTCTTTCGGGCGGAGTCCTTGGCCGGGGCGTCCGTGGTGCTCGCGGCCATGGCCGGCTTGGGTGGCGCCGTGAATGGTGGCGACGCGGTGTCGCTGACGCTCACCCCGTGGTTCTGGACGATGCTCACGCTGGGCGTGTTGTCAATCTCGCCGCTCTGGCAAGGCGGCGGCCGTTGGCTCGTGACGGTCGACGCGCTGACGACGTCGGTGCTTATCCTGATTTCGACCAGCTTCGTCTACATGTGGCGCCGGTTCGTCGATAGCGCGCGTTTTCTCACCGGCCGCAGTCGCTAGAGTCCGACGGGCAATAGACGACCAGAGTGTTTCCACCTGGAGGAAGCGTACGTAGCCGCCGGTCTTCAGACCGGCCCGCAGCGGGTCTCAAGACCCGCTGCTACGAATGACGACACGACGTCACCGTGCAACCGTTTCCTACCCGAGGCTGCTCGCCCAGCGTGTGGCACCGAGCAGCGGTTTCCGGGCGAGGCTGCTGAAGAACGTGGGGCGGTTTCCTGGCAAGCCGTTCGTGTGGCCAGGCGCGACGAGGGAGCATGCAGGCGGCATGTGACCGAGGCAGCAACACCGTCCACACGGACGGATCGCCAGGAAACCTAGCGGCTGAAGTAGCGTCCCGGCGTCGTGCCCAGCAACGTGCGGAACATCGCCACGAACGCGCTCGGGCTCTCGTATCCTACCCGGCTGGCCACGGCGGTCACGGCGGTTCCTTCCGCGAGCAGGACCAGCGCGCGGTGCAGTCGCAGTTGCTGGCGCCACTGGCGAAACGACAGACCGGCCTGGGACAAGAAGGCTCGCTGCAACGTTCTCGGGCTGGCCCCAACCTCGCGGGCCAGCACGTCGAGCGATCGACGGTCGTCCGGGTGCGCCGCCAGGTGCTCCGCCAGTCTGCGCGCACGCGGGTCACGCGGCATCGGTAGAACCAGTGGCTCCTGGTCCAACTCGGCCAGGAGCTCGACCAGGAGTGCTTCGGCGTGGGCCCTTGTATTCCCCAGAGGCAGCGGCCGCCTGATGAGATCGAGGATGAGTTCCCGGAGCAACGGTGGGACGCCGACCACGCAGCAACGTCGAGGTAGCGCCCGGACGGTGTCTGGTGGGAAGTACACGTTGCGCATCGCCAGCGGACCCCCGGCGCGGATGCGGTGGGGCACCGAGGCCGGGAGCCACACTGCGCGATGCGGCGGGACCACCCAGCGCCCCTGCTCCGTTTCCACCGCCATGACGCCCTGTACGGCGTACGCGAGCTGATCCCAGCGGTGGTCATGCTCGGGAAGAAGCCCGCCCTCCGGCAAGTTCAGCGCGCTGGCCCTGAGACTCGTCTCCACTCCGCCCATTGTGTCAGGTGAGCGACATTGATTGTCATCGTGTCGAGAGACTGTAGTCACGCCGAGTCACTACGCCTCACATCAGGAGGAATGTGAGGGCCAACTTCGTAGCACATTTCGCGATTCACGTTGATGACGTCGCCCGGGCGCAACGGTTTTACAAGCAGGCCTTCGGATGGCGGTTCGAGCCGTGGGGGCCACCGGGCTTTTTCCGGGTCCTGACAGGTGACGATGAGGTGGGCGTCACCGAAGGCGCGCTGCATCAACGTGAGGAGAGCCAGCATCCGCCGTTGCGCGGCTACCGCTGCTCGATCGGCGTGGCGTCGACCACTGAGACCAAGCAGGCGATCACCGCCGGCGGGGGCACGGTGACCGGCCCGGTCTTCGAATTGCCCGGCGTTGGCAAGATCCTCAATTTCGAAGACCCCGAAGGCAATGTGGTCGCGGCCGTCGAATATGAGCCGCACCTGCCGATGGCCGTGTCGCGCACGGCGGCTGGACCGTCATAGCCGCCGACACCCGCTCTGTCTCGTCGACCAGTCGAACCCTGTTCGTGGCGCCCATGGGTAGCCCGCCGTACCGGTGGTGGTGCCCGGTTTTCGTAGCGAGACTAGCGCCTCGCCGCGAAAACCTACGCCTTGGATTTCTTCGGCTTGATCCGCCACCGCGCCGGCTCGTGATGCTCGAGATACTCCCGTTTCGAGATCGAGCCGATGAGCATCGACTTGGTCAGCCACCAGTTCTTCGGTCTCGCACCGAAGATGATGTGCGCCACGCTCAACCCGGCAATCGACAGCCCGGCCATGCCGTGGAACACATAGACCCAGCCCCACGTGCCCTCGCCCAGAATGTAGGGGTTGGGTGTAATGAACGAGGTACCCATCCGCCACAGCATCACGCACCCCGTGACGCTGACCGTGCAGCCCGCGAACGTCAGGACCAGGTGATACAGACGGTTCCCGATCGGGTATTTGGCCGGGTGCGGTCCCGGCACATCGTGCCCGGCCTCACGCATGACTTCTGCCTTGAACTCTGGGATGTCTCTCGGTCCGACCCAGATGGACCAGAAATCCAGGAAAAAGGTGGTGTGAATGATGTGGTAGATGATCGCCCCGGTCAGCGTGAGCCCCGCCGTGTAGTGAATCTCGACCCAGTCGAACTGCCAGCCCATGATCGGGAAGAACGCCGTCCCGAGCAGCGTGAAGATCGACCCCGCCATCACCCAGTGGAACAACCGGGCCATGAACGTGTGCCGCTTGACCCGCTTCGGCAACTCGGCATGTTTCGCTTCAAGCGCGTCCGTCTCCGACTGCTCCCTGACCCGGTGCGCTGACAAAATGATGTAGGACGCGTGCGCGATCAGGAACGTGATGAATACGAACACCGACACCCACAAGATGTTCCACGCCACGTGGGTGAGCACGGTGCGGCCCCATGGGTCCATCGCGGTTTCAAATATTCCCAACATCAACTCCTGAGGTGGTGGCGCCGACGGGCGAGTGGCCCGATTATGGAAACGTCCGATTCTATCGTCGTTCGACGGTCATCGGCGGATTTCGACCGGACCGGGTTGTAGAATGCCGGGGCCGAAGGCACCTTGGTGACGCCGCGGTCCTCGGCTCTCTGGTTATCTCGTTATCTCACGCTGTCGTTGCCCCGCACACGTCAAAGGATTAGGAGCACGCATGTCGTTGGACCATTACGTCACCCTCGGACGATCCGGATTACGCGTCAGCCCCTTTTGCCTCGGCGCCATGACCTTTGGCGACGATTGGGGATGGGGCTCGAGCGTGGCGGACGCTGAGGCGATTCTGGCCCGCTTTCTCGACCAGGGCGGCAACTTCGTGGACACGGCAAACGCCTACACCAAGGGGCACTCGGAAAAAATCATCGGCGACTTTGTCCGTGGGGCCGGGGTGCGGCGAGATCAGCTCGTCATTGCCACCAAGTTCTTCGCCAATCTCTTTCCGTCGGATCCCAACGCCGGTGGCGCGAGTCGCAAGTCGCTGACCGCCGCCTGCGACGAGTCGCTGCGCCGGTTGCAGACAGACTATATCGATCTGTACTGGATGCACCTGTGGGATCGGTTCACGCCGATCGACGAAACGATGCGCGCGCTCGACGACCTGGTGACGGCTGGGAAGGTCCGCTACGTCGGGTTCTCTGACACCCCGGCCTGGAAAGTGGCGCAGGCCCAGGTCACCGCGAGTTTCCGTGGGTGGGCGCCGCTGATGGCGCTGCAGATCGAGTACTCGTTGCTGGAGCGGACCGTCGAGGGCGAGCTGATCCCGATGGCGCAGGAACTGGGGCTCGGGGTCACCCCGTGGTCACCGTTGCGCGGCGGCGTGCTGACCGGCAAGTACACCCGCGAGAACGCGGCTGACGTCGAGCCGGGTCGAGGGGCGCGGGTCAAGGCGTCTCTGAACGAGCGCACCTTCGGTATCATCGACGAGCTGGTGCGAATCGCTGGCGAACTGGAGACGAACCCCGCCGCGGTCGCCCTGGCGTGGGTACAGGCGCGACCCGGTGTCGACTCGACGATTATCGGTGCGCGCACGATGGAGCAGCTCGAGAGCAATCTGGCCGGGTTGGCGGTGACGCTGGATGTCGGTCAGGTCGCGGCACTCGACGCCGCGTCTACGCCAACCTTCGGTTTCCCGCTGCCGTTTCTCGACGCCGCCCCGACGATTATGCATGCCGGCGCCCACGTCGACGGCGTTCCGTCGGAGGTATGGCCCATGGCGCCCATGAGCGACGACGAGCGCCATTGAGGGACATCCCGGCTGGCGGCACTGCTCCCTCGTAGCGCCTTGTCAGCCCGTCACACGCGGGGCGTGAGGCCTCGGGCAGGAAACGGGTCACACCGAGCTGGCGGCCGTTGCAAGGGCCTTTAGGCCCGCAGAACGATCAGCGCCCCTGAAGGGGCTTGCTACGGTCCCACGGCCGCCGTTTCCTCAGGAGCGGGCGGCCCGACAATTCGCGGCCCGCGGGCCCGGAGTGGAGCGATGGGCCCCCGCGAGGGCCCGCGTGGGGTTCGGGGCGCAGCCCCGTCTAATGGAGGATCAACATGGAACGTGAAATCGACAACCTCGTGACCCAGTACGAATCCCGTGGGCTGACCCGTCGCCAGCTTGTGGCGTCGCTTGCGGCGATGGTCGGGGCCGGGTCGACGTCCGTGCGCGCAGCCCGACAAGTCGGCCAGGTGGCGCAAGGGCGGACCATCAATCACGTGTCACTGGCGGTGTCCGACGTCCAGGCGTCGGCCGAGTTCTATCAGCAGCTGCTGGGGCTCGACGTGGTCAGCCGGCCAACGAACGGCGGTATCAACATGGGGCTGTCCGATGGGTTCCTGGGGGTCTATCCCATTCCGGATCCCGGTCGGGTGCATCACTTTTGTATCGGTGTCGACGACTACGATGCCGACCGCATCAAGGGGCGGTTCGACGACATCGGCTATGACGCCCGAGTCAGCCGAGATCCGGCGAATCGGACCAGCGGCGGCGACCAGCTCTATTTCTCAGACCCGGACGGCACTATGGTGCAGCTCGGAGAAAACGGCTATCAGGGCTAGCGGCGTTCCTCCATCCAGAAGTAGTTGAAGCCGCTTCCACGACGGCGTGCGGCTGGACACGCGGGCGACCGGCTGCGTATAGTGCGAAAGACCTTCATCCTTCTATCCGGGGATCAGCCAATGCGTCTGATTTTTCTCGCGCTCGTCTCTTTCGCACTGGTCGTTCCGACGCCTGCGGTGGCGCAGGACCTGCGTGTAGTGACCGCCGCCGCTGAACAGGACGCCGCGACGGTGGCCAGCCTGCTGGCTGACGGGGTGGACCCGAACGCCACCCGGGCCGACGGCGTTACCGCACTGCTCTGGGCGGCCCATTGGGACGACCTCCACACCACCGACCGGCTGCTCGCGGCCGGCGCCGACCCCAACGTCGCCGACGACCATGGCGTAGCGCCGCTTGAACGAGCGGCCGAGAACGCGAGCCTGCCGATGGTGGAGCGGCTGCTGGCCGCGGGCGCTCGCGCGGCCGTGGCCCAGACCAGCGGATTGACCCCTTTGATGACCGCGTCCCGGACCGGCAACGCCGCGCTCGTCCGTGCGCTGTTGGACGCGGGAGCCGTGGTGAACGCCACCACCGTAGAGACCAACAGCACCGCGTTGATGTGGGCACTGGCGGCGCCACACCACGACATCGTGCGCTTGCTGCTCTCTCGGGACGCCGACCCGACCATCGAGACGACTCCGGGTTTCACGCCGCTGATGGTCGCGGCCCGCAACGGCGATACCGAGATGGCCGCCGCCCTCATCGATGCTGGGGTCGACGTCAATACGCCCAGCTGCGACGGAACGGACGTGCTCGCGTACTCCATCGCCGCGGGCCGGCCGGCGTTCGCGCTGTTCCTGCTGGAGCGGGGAGCCGACCCCAACAGCTGGCTGGGTGGGGTGAGCGCGCTGCACGCCGCCGCGGGCGGGGTCAGCACTTGGTTGACCGAGTGGACGGCCCGACATGGTCGCGTGGGGGGAGCGCGCCTCAGTGCCCAGGACCGTCTCACGCTGGTCGAGGCGCTGCTGGCTCGCGGCGTCGACCCGAACGCGAAAGTCACCTCCTCGGCGATGCTGATGTACTACATCGGGTATCCCAAGAAGGGCGCCTTCGAGCCGTTCGCTCCCGGCACCGGCGACCTGAAGGGCGCGACCCCACTCTGGGTCGCCGCCTTCGAGATGAACGGCGCGCCCAGCCTCATCTACAGCGTGATACCCAGTTTCCAGAGCAGCAGTGTCGATGTGCTCCGCGCCCTGATTGACGGCGGCGCGGATTTGACCCTGGCCAGCGACGATGGGACCACGCCGCTGATGATGGCGGCCGGGCTCGGCAAGGCCACCTACACGCCGCGCGAACCACGCGGCGTGCCCTCATCCAGCGCCGAGGCCGCGGTCCGGTTTCTGGTCGAGGCCGGGGCCGATGTCAACGCGGTGAACGAGGCCGATTTCACCGCGCTGCATGGCGCGACCTTCCGGGGGTTGAACGAAGTCGTCGAGTATCTCGTGGCGCAGGGCGCCGACATCGACGCACGGGACTTCCGGGGCCGTACTGCGTACCGCATGGCCGAAGGCGCCAAGCAGTCGTTCCAGTTCCAGAGCTGGCCCGACACGGCGGAACTGCTCGCCCGACTCGGCGCCGACACGGCGCTCGGCGTCCCGGGCACCGTGCAGGAACGGCTGCGCGACGTACCAGTCACCACCACCACCGACCAACCCTAGGTTTTTCCGTTTCCTGGCGAGGCGGCCGTCTGGCGGCGTTGCTGCGTCGAGTGCCCCACTCGGCTTTCTTGAGACGGGGCTGCGCCCCGGACCCCACGCGGACCCTCGCGGGGGCCCCAACGCCCCGTTGGCCCGCGCGAAGCGCGGTGAGGTCCAAGGCGAGTAGAGCTGGGCTCGTCGACCGGTTCGTGGACCGCGATGCCCGCTCCCGCCGGCGGACCGCACCGGCGTGTTTGACCAACTCTCCACCGACCGCCATGGTAGATTCGCGGCGTGGCGTCGTGCGATGTCTCGGTGATCGTGCCCACGCTCAACGAGGAGCGGGCGCTCCCCGATTTGCTGCGGGATCTGCAACGACAGACAGGCGTGCGGCTCGAGGTGCTGGTAGCCGACGGTGGGTCTGACGACGGCACCGCCGCCATCGTCGGGTCGTTCGAATTCGCGCGGGTGGTCGCGTGCGATCGCGGACGAGGTCGGCAAATGAACCGCGCGGCGCGCGAGGCGGCCGGCACCTATCTCTGTTTCCTGCACGCGGACACCCGGATCCCGGCGGACGGTCTCCTGGATGCGGCGTGCGAGGCCATGAACGCCGAGCGTCGCGCCGCCAGCCACGAGCGCCTGGCGGGACACTTCCAGCTCGAGTTCGTCCGTGCGGATCCGCGCAAGCATGCCGTCGCGTTCCGCTACGCGGAAGAGAAGATGTCGTTCGATCGGCCTCATGTCGTCAACGGTGACCAGGGACTTCTGCTCACACCTGAGTTCTTCGCCGCGCTCGGCGGCTTCGACGAGTCGATGAACTTCCTCGAAGACCAGAAGGTCGCGGCCGATATTCGCCGCCAAGGGCGGTGGGTGCTGTTGCCGGGGAAGATGCGGACCTCGGCCAGGCGATTCGAGGCGGCAGGGTTTCACCGTCTCTACATCCTCATGTCCATCATGCAGGCGATGTACTGGACCGGGGCGAGGGAGTTCTTCGACCGAGCGCCCGGTATCTACCGGCAGCAGCAAGAGGTTGGCAGGTTGTTGTTGACCCCGTTCTTTCGAGAGATCACGTTGATGTTTCGAGAGGACTACGGGGTTGCCGGAACGCTGCGGTTGCTGGTGCGAGTCGGGCGGTTCGTCCGTTCTCATTCCTGGCAGATGTTCTACTTCGCCGATATCTGGCTACGGCCGATCACCGGGCCGGGTCGGTATCCGTTCCTCAGATTCCATGATGCCGTCTTCTGGAAAATCACCAACTTCCGGGTATTCGACGGGCTGGCCGCCATCCTCACGGTCGGCTGGTTTCTGTGCGTGCTGTTTCCCGTCTACACCATCCTCGACCGACGGGAGCTGAGGGTCGACCACGTCTGATGACCGTGGACAAACGCGAGCAGAGGTCTTGCGCCAAGGTGCTGCTTATAAGAGAACTAGAAGCCAACCTCGTGGCCTATACTTGGCCCTTCTCCAGACGACCCATGTCCTCGGTGCTGCGCGAGGCTCTGATCTGAGAACGGATATCCTCTTCTGCGGTCAAAGAGTGAGATAAAGGAAGAAGCGCAAGAAAACAGGGCGCAAGAGGGACTCAAGCGCTGTTGGACAGATGTAAGCGGCATCTGCAAAAGCAGAGCACCATTACCAGATCCTTGAACGGCAGGAGAATCCTCCATCGTTTGCTGCGCATGCGGCACTCTTCTCTTTGGGCGAGAGGCATCGCCCTTCAGTCGCAAATCGAAGAACCTGACGAACTGCACAGGATTCCATATGGCGATGGATTCAGGATATGGCCCATCGACACAGCACTCGTTGGCGACGTGGTCAGTGAATCGAAGGATGTTTTCAAGAACGCGCAAGTAGCCTTCACCGCGAGCAAGAAGATCGGCAAGCCGTATCTGCGAGATATTCCTCTCACAAAAAGTCTCTCGAAGCACCCGCCATTTATTCGCCTTGCCTGCCATCCCAAGATTGTCAACACGGTGACAGACTACTTTGGTGTGGTGCCAAAACTCAGAGAAATTCGGATGCGGTACTCGCCGAACGACAGGATGTATGGAGGCAGTCAACTCTTTCATATGGACAGCGAGGACGTGCGCTCACTCAAGGTATTTCTATTTTCTGAAAACTCAGAGCATGATGAAAGCGCGCTAACTGTCATCAAAGCGCAGAAGTCTGAGAATATCTTGAAAAAGCTGGGCTACGGCTGGAAAGTTCTAGCGAGACTTGACGATGGAGAGGTGATGCCACATGTTTCCGATGAAGACCAAGCACCCATCTATGGCCCTGAAGGGACAATTGCTCTTTGCGACGTGTGCCGCTGTCTTCACTACGGGAGTCGTCCGTCCAATCATTCCAGGCTAGTTGTCTGGTTCATGTATCACACTCCAATCGGTACGGAATTTCCGTTCTCCGTGCTTGCGAACAAGCGAGATGACTTTTCTCGATTCCTCGATGAAAATTCGACAGAAATCGAAAAATTCGTTCCTGTCCTAATTCCTGTGGAAGGGCTACGGCAAGGCGAGCGCAACGAGTTCGGCCGGCTCACCCCGGGCGCTCATCGCCATGACGACGTACTGCTTGCCGTCGAGCATGTAGGTCATGGGTATGCCACTCTGATTCTTGGGCAGCTCGACCTCCCAGACGATCTCGCCCGTCTGCTTGTCGTAGGCGTAGAACATCGGGCCACCTGCCCACGTTGGCGTGGCAAAGAGCCCGCCACCTTCACCGGCGAACACCAACGTCTTGGTGACCAGGATGCCGCTGCGCTCCGGCTTGCCCGTCTTGGGGATCTCGAGACCGCTCAGCGCCGGATGGTTTTTTACGCAGTCCGGCGTGTCACCGTTCGGCACCATCCAGAGGTGGTCGCCACTGTTCAGGTCGATGGCGGTGATCCGTCCCCAGGGTGGCTTGATGAGAGGGAGCCCCAGGGGCCCGATGTCACCGCACCCCTCGGGGGTTCGTCGCGCACCGCGCCCGCTCACGTAGTCCATCGTCGAACGTGCCGCGTCGTGCGTGAGTCCTGCCACCGTCGGACTGGTTACGGAAGCCACATACAGGATGCCCGTCTCGGCATCGACCGCCCCCCCCTGCCAGTTGGCGCCGCCGGTCATCTGCGGCAGCATCAGCAGCCCCCGCAGACCGTCCGCCCCGGCCAGCATCGGCGGCGTGAAGATCGGACCGCGCCGGTATTCAGACGCAATCCGCAGCGCCTCCGCGTTGAGCTCCGACGTGAAGTCCAGGAGGTCATCGGCGGTCACGCCCTGACGGTCGAACGGCGCCGGTTTGGTTGGGAACGGCTGGGTCGGCGACGTCCGCTCGCCGGGGACGTCTGACTGGGGGACCGGGCGCTCTTCGATCGGCCAGACCGGCTCACCGGTCACCCGATCGAAGACGTAGGTGAAGGCCTGCTTGGTCACCTGCGCGACCGCCTTGATGCGGCGGCCATTCACCGTGATATCAACCAGGGCCGGCGGGGTCGGGATGTCGTAGTCCCAGATCCCGTGATGCACGAACTGGAAGTGCCAGACCCGCTCACCGGTCTTCGCGTCGAGGCAGACGAGGCTCTCCGCGAACAGGTTGTCCCCCGGGCGGTGCCCGCCGTACAAGTCGTTCGTCGGCGTCTCCACCGGCAGATAAATGTAGCCAAGCTCGGCATCGGCCGACATCGGCGCCCACACGCCGGTGTTCCCCGTATAGCGCCAGGAGTCGTTTTCCCAGGTGTCGTGACCGAATTCGCCGGGTTGGGGGATGGTGTGAAAAATCCACAGCCGTTCACCGGTCCGCACGTCGAACCCGCGGACGAAGCCGGCCGTGAACTCCGGTGATGGCGCGGTGGCTTGCAGCGCCGCCCCGACGACGATCACGTCGCCAATGACCATGGCCGGCGAATTCAATCCGATCTGACCGTCTTCGGGCCGCGGGCGGTCCAATCCGTCGTAGAGATCCACGACGCCTTGCTGGCCGAACGTGGGAATCGGGCGCCCGGTCGTCGCATTCAACGCGACGAGGTGATACCCCTTCGTGACGTGGATGACCCGCGCATCATCTCCGCCGTCAGTCCAGTAGGCTACGCCTCGTCCAGAACTCGCCCGAACCGGCGCGACGTCGCCTCGCGACCCCTCGTCATAGCGATACATCCACAGCGTTTCGCCCGTGGCGCCATCGATGGCGACCACATTGCGGCGCCAGCCGGCCGTCGTGTAGAGCACGCCACCGATCATCAGCGGCGTCGCCTGGTAGTTAAAATCCGGCCGCGGCCCGAAATTGTCTGTCCTCCACCGCCACGCGATCTCGAGGTCGGCGACGTTGTCGGCCGTGATCTGATCCAGCGGCGAGTATTTAGTACTGCCAAGATCACCGCCGTAGTGCCGCCACTCGCCCCCTTGGGCGCCGGTTTGTGCCGAGGCCGGCAACCTCGTCGACACCACCAAGGCGATTCCGATCAGGAGGCTTCCTACAAATCGACAACTCACGATGGCCATGCACTACTCCTATCAGGTGAGGCGATAGAACCTCGACTTGGGTCGCAGCATACACCCGGATCCGGAACGGTCGGACGGTCGTTCGCGATGAGCGGGAGTCGACCGTCGGGTGCGAGCGCGGTTCAAATCGGGGCGACGCCTCCATTCTTTTCTGCTCTAGAACCACACGCAAGTGAGCCCGATTCCGGAGAACCGTCACGATCGTCGAGTGGCATGGTCGTGACCGCTGACGGTGTCCTCGAAACGCACAATCAGTCCAGAGCGCGGACGCGATGCCGGAATTCCTCGAACTTCGCGAGGTGATCCTCTGCCTCGCTCCATACCTGGATTTTCTTGAGATTGACCCGACGGAGGCGCGCAATGTGAACCGCGACGTCGAAACTCTGACGGTCATTCCAGTAATAGAAGGCCGCGCGTCCTCGTAGCTGAGGAGCGACATCGGGGCGACGAAGTCTGGACGGTGACAGTGCTGGCAGCTACGCTGGAGGATCGGCGCGACATCCCGGGTGAACGTCACCTCGCCGTCGGCGGATTGGCCGGCGGCCGGGGGCGGGGCACAGGTCAGTAAGACGAGGCTGATCAGACCGGCCACGGCGTGCCGAACGCGAGTCCACGTGCGCATCATTGAACTGCCTCCTGGGAGCCGGGAATCCGCCACGAGCGATTTGCTGAAAAACGCCGAAAATTGATTTCCGGGCCGCGGCAAGGCGTTTGCGGGGTAGTCGGGTTCCCCAGTCGGTGCCGGCAGGTATACTGGAGCTTCTCGGAGCGGACAAAAGAGAGTGACGGCCATGTCGATGCGTCTCGCAATCCTGGTCGGGGTCGTGGTTGCCGCGGCCACCGCGTCGCCGTCGGCGCGGCTCGCGGCGGCCGGCGCGCAGCCCGACCCGGACGTTCCCTCTCGCGAACTGCTCGACCGCTACTGCGTTACGTGCCACAACGAACGGCTCCAGACCGCGGAGCTGAGGCTCGACCAAGTCGATCTGACCCGCATCGCCGAGCATGCCTCAGTGCTCGAGAAGGTGGTGCACAAGCTGCGCAGTGGCCAAATGCCGCCTGAGGGCCGGCCCCGTCCGGATCCGGCGACCGTCGACGCGTTCGCGACCTCGCTCGAGACGGCGCTCGATCGGGTGGCGGCCGAGCGACCCAACCCGGGGCGCGTCGCGTCGCGACGACTGAACCGGGTCGAGTATGTGAATGTCATCGAGGACCTGCTGACGCTGGAGGTCAGCGGCGATGAGCTGTTGCCTTCGGACATGGCGGGGTTCGGGTTCGACAACAACGCCGACGTGCTGTCGATTACGCCGGGCCTGATGGCCCGGTACATCGCGGCCGCCACCAAGATCAGCCGGGCGGCGGTCGGCAGCCCGGACACCCGGCCGGTCATGCAGCTCTACGAAGTGGGCTTCGAACGGCGCGACGTGCGAGCCGGCGAGGCACTGCCGTTCGGCACTCACGGGGGGCTGGCCGTCCGTCATCACTTTCCGCTCGACGGCGAATATGTGTTCGCAATCCGGCTCAAGCGGAACGACACCATTGAGACGATCGACGGCATCGCGGAGAACGAACACCAGATCGAGCTCCGCATCGATCATGCGCTGGTCGAGCAGTTCACCATCGGCGGCAGGTACCCAGGCCCGGACCCCGGCCAGCTCATCGCGGCACCGGAAGGCGATGTGGAAGGACAGCGGCTCCACGAGTATCGGATGACCGCCGACCACGAGTTGGAAATCCGGGTGCCGGTTGCGGCGGGCACCCGGCTCGTGTCGGTGGCGTTCACCGATTCAGCCCCGTCTCCGCTCGCGACGGGTCAATTGCCGGGTGTCGATAAGTTCTACGTGTCCGGTCCCTTCGACGGTCGCGTGCCAGGGGACACCCTCAGTCGACAACGCATCTTTTCATGTCGGCCAAGCGGGGCCCGGGCCGAACAGGAGGAGTCCTGCGCGCGGGAGATCATCGCCGGGCTGGCGCGACGCGCCTATCGCCGGCCGGTCACCGCCGACGACGTCGAGCCGTTGGTCGGCATCTACCGTGAGGGGCGCGAGGGTCGCGATTTCGAGGCCGGCATCGAACGCGCGCTCGAGGCGCTACTCTCGATGCCCCGGTTTCTGATGCGGGTCGAGCACGAGCCGGTCGATGTCCAGCCCGGCGCCGTGTATCAACTGAGCGATCTCGAGTTGGCCTCGCGGCTGTCGTTCTTTCTCTGGAAGAGCATTCCGGACGACGAGCTGCTCGACCTGGCGGTGCGAGACGAGCTGAGCGACAGCGCGACATTGGGTCGACAGGTGCGACGCTTGCTCGCCGACCCCCGCGCCACGCGGTTCATGGACGACTTCGTCGGGCAGTGGCTGCAGATGCGCAACATCTTCTCGCAGGATCCGGACGGCGCGCTGT
>CAUZAY010000023.1:0-24456 GCA_963577695.1 Vicinamibacteria bacterium
GGTGCCATGGAGGTGCCGTTAGGACCCGATCAGGAATACGTTGACCATTCTGGACGTCGAGGCGCCCGTCCGGCAAGGCGTGAGGAGTGCACATACCGGGAGTATGTAAGCGACGAACAACGCGGCTGCACGGGATGCATCGGTGGTCAGAATGGTCAACGTATTCCTGAGCGGGTCCTTAGGTTGGCCGACGCGTGCTCGATCGTACAGGAAACGGTCCACGGGCACCACGACGACCCACGGGTGTCCCAGAAATGCCCCTGAAAGGTCGGGGGGATGGCGGCTCGGAGGCCTCACATTTCCTGACCGGCTGACGCGAGAGTCCCTTCTGGAGTGCTCCCGGCCACTCCAGGGCATAAATGCTCTTGACGTCAACCCTCCGTGCGGTCATCCTCGCTGTGGGGCGCTGGTGAGGAAGCGCCAGCGCGGCCGAAAGCTCGTGCCAGCGGTGCGTCTGAGGGCGTCCGGTGTCGACGTTTGGCATCGCGCAGGAAGACGCCGGCCAGTCGGACCGGTGAGCCCTGAGGAGTCTCGAATTACTTTCATCGTCACCCACTCGCCGGCGCGCGTCGCGCGCCGGCACGCAGAAGACGTTACACACGGAGGACCAGATGCGATCGACCATTCTCGCCGCCCTGCTCGTCGTGCTTGCGGTTCCGGCCGGGCTACGTGCCCAGGCGCTGGAATCAGCTGAGCCTTTCAAGGTTGGAACCTTCCAGATCGACGGAGAGGCGATCGTGGCCCTCGTGCTGCGGGACTCCCTGATCGTCGACATCGGCGCCGCGAATGCCGAGCTGGAGGTCAATCCGATGTATCCGCACCTGGCCATGCCGGCCGACATGCTCGAGCTGATCGGCCAGTACGAGTACGGCCTCAAGTTCAGGCTCTACGAGATTGTCAACGATCTGCTCGCAGACAACCGGCTGTCGGGTAGCGCGCGCGCTTCGTATGTCCACGACGTCGCGGACCTCAGAATCCTTCCCCCGATCATGTATCCGGGCAAGCTCATGAATGCGGCGGTCAACTTCTACACCCACGCGTGCGAGGGCTGCACAGAGGAGGACCTGGTGGCGCGGACTCGCGAGCGGCAGGAGAACCGGGGCGTGCCCTACCTCTTCTTGAAGCCCACTCGCGGCGCGATCATCGGGAGCGGCGAGGACATCGTGATGCCCTTCGGCCGTGACCGGATCGAGTGGGAAGTCGAAATGGCTATCGTCTTCGGCCGCGCGGGCAAGTACATCTCCGCGACCCGAGCATACGACCACGTGTTCGGGTACATGGTCGCCATGGACATCTCCGATCGTGGCGGGCGTCCTCCGGGTGGCTACGGCTCCGGTTCGGACTGGTTCGTCGGCAAAGGCCATGACACGTTCGCGCCCCATGGGCCGTGGATCGTGCCCAAGGAGTTCTACGGCGATCCGATGGAGCGCCTGCACCAGAGCCTGGTCATCGACGGCGTGACCGTCCAGGAGGCCAGGGCGGGAGACATGATCCACAACATCCCAGAGCTGATCGAGTACGCGTCGTCGCTCATCACTGTATTCCCTGGTGACGTGCTGCAAAGCGGGACGTCCGGCGGAACCGGCGCCGGTCGCGTCGAGCGCGCGACAGGCTCTGGATACCTGCAGGCGGGCGAGACCATCAGCGCCAGCATCGAGGGAATCGGCACGCTGACCCACACGGTCATCGCCGAGGAGAGCGTGCCGGCCGACCTGTCCGGCGCACAGCTGCCGCCGGTTCGCTCCTATCGCGACCCCCGCTGACGCGGCGGACGCTCGATGTGCCGGGGGCTCGTTCCGGCTGATAGCGTGTGGCGTTGGAGACGTCCAGACGGCTCAGAAGCGGTTCGTCGCGTCGATGCGGTGACGGTGGTGGTTCTTGTCACCCCGGAATCGTCTTGGCGCGGCGCGTCACTCTGAGATGCGTCGGTTCGGGGCGTGTCTCCGTCTGGACACGTTACCTCAGCGCTTCACGCTCCAGCGCTCTCGCACCCTTTAGCAGATTCTCCATGCCGTAGTTTCGTTCGTGGCAGGCGTACTCATAAATCAGGCCATCGGTCTTCGGCATATCGAGCGCGGCGGTCCAGTCGCCGGTCCAGGTCGTCGGGTCGGAGAAGGTGACCTCGTAGCGCAAGATGTTGGCCTCGGGCCGCGAGAAACGCTCGACTAGCGTGAGGTTGTCTCCGGCGCCGCGCCACGGGGCCTGACCCGAGAAGTGGCTCGTCTCGACGACGAGCGTCTCGCCTTCCCAATGCCCGCGCGACCGGCCCAGCCATTGGCGCGGGGTGTCCTCTGGTTCGGACCCGCCCTCCAGCGGGATGATCCGCATTTCGTGCACCATCTCCAGCAGGATCGCCACATGGGTTTCGCTCTGGAAGATCTGGAAATTGTTGTTGTAGGCACCGCCGAGCCGGACGGTGCCGCGTGACAGACAGCGCTCCCAGAGGCCGCGGTCCTCGGGGTTCTCCGAGTTCCGGCGGTTCGGCGCCGCCGCGCGTCGCGCGTCCGCCCGGGCGACTGCCTCCGCCGTGCGCTCGGGGATCTTGCCGTCGGCTGGATCGACAATCAGCGACGTCCGTCCGTCAGACAGACCCCGGTCCCACCAGAACTGGTTGTAGGCGAGGCCCACGTCCCGTTCCGCGCTCAATTCGCCACGGCGCTCCGAGGTCGCGAACGTGGTGGCGTTGACGTTGGCCTCGGCGACCTCCTCGGAGGTCAGGAATTCCCGTCCCTCGTAACGGTCCGGTCGTTCCAGCGGGGTGGCAGTGCCGTGGTCCCAGACGCCCTGCAGATCGGGTACGCCCCACGGCATACGAGGCGCCGGGGAGCCGTCCGGCGCTCGCCCGGCCGATGCGGGTTGGGCCACGGCCATCGGCGCCAGTGCCACCGTCAGAACCACGGCCGACAGAACGGTGAGCTTGTGGTACGTCATCGGTTCCCTTGTTCCTTTCGACCCCTCGTAATCGTCGATACAGTTAATCACAATTTGGCCGGGAATGGACCGCCGGTGTGCCCGTTGACCGCGCCAGGGGGGTGGGGGGTATGATGCGTGCACCGTCCGTTCATACTTCAGCGAGCGATGTGCCCTCCTCGCGCGGGAACGCGGGGTCGTCAGCCCGCGAGGCATCCAGGAGGAGTCCGAGATGCGCCGACACTGTTGCTGCATGATCGGTGGTCCTATTGCCGCGGCCCTTCTCTTGGCCGCGACGGCCGTCGACACCGCGGCCCAGCCGCGAGACAAGGCTTTTCAACGTGAGTTCATGCTCAACGCCGAGATCGTGAAGGCGGAGCGGATCGGGAAGGGCGTCACCGAACCGTGGCGGCTGACCTTGAGCGACGGGACCGTGACCCACGACGTCGGCTTCCAGTCGGTGGACGAGCGGCGTGACCAGGCGCGGTTGGGCGGACGAGTCGAACTGGGCTTTACCGATGCCTATCGATACAACATCGCGGCCTACCGGGTCAGTGAGCTACTCGGTCTCGACGACATGATGCCGATGACGGTGGAACGTCGTTGGAGGACGACACCGGGTGCGATGACCTGGTGGGTCGACGACGTGATGATGGACGAAGGGGCCCGGTTGGCCGAACGGCGGTGGGCGGACGACCTGGAGACCTTCAACCGGCAATACGCCCGCATGCAGGTGTTCGCCGAGCTCGTGTACGACACCGACCGCAATCACGGCAACATCCTGTACGACACCGACTGGAACCTCTGGATGATCGACTTCTCCCGCGCGTTTCGCATCTGGGGTGATTTGCGGGCACCGGCCAGCCTCAATCGATGCGACGCGGACCTGCTCAAGTCCCTGGGTGACTTGACCCATGACCAGGTCGAGCAGCAGGTCGGGCCCTACCTGACCGATGGCGAGGTCGATGCCTTGATGGAACGACGCGACCTGCTCGTGCGGCACTTTGAGGAACTGGTCGCGGAGCGGGGCGAATTGGCCGTCGTGCGCGACTGAGGCCCCTGGTCGACGCAGGGCGCTGAAAAACACTGAGAGCCGGTTTTTTGCCGAGGCGTCTGCGTGGCAAGGCGCGAGGAGGGAGCAGCCAGGCGGGCTGTGACCGACGAAGCAACGCAGTCCATGCGGGCGCCTCGTCGAAAAACCTAGGGCGCCGTCTCCGGAATCGGTATGCGCCGACCCAGATACACCGCGGTCAGGCGGTCGCCATCGATCTCGAGCGCTGACGCGCGGCCGGCGTAGGCCGTGGTCAGCATGCCCGTGTCGATGATGAACACCCGATTGTCGAAGCGTGGCGTGATGAGCCGGCTTGGCTGAGGCGTGTGACCGACCACGATCCGATCGGTCTGGTAGCGCTCGGTCATCGCCCGCACCCGCTCCAGTCCTTCCTCATCTTCCCAGCGCGCCAGCCCGCGGAACCAGACCGGTCCGTTCTCGTCGAGGATCGACCAGGCGCCGAGGGTCTGCACCTCGAGGAGCAAGTCGATCTCCTCGCGTTCTTCGGGTGTGACACGCACGCCGGGACCCGGCCCCGGTGGCCCGGTCGGTGAGACCAGAATGCGCCATCGCTCCAGTTCGAGGTTGACGGCCGCGAGCGTCTCCTGGAAGGTCGAAAAGGGGAGGATCAATCCGCGTTCGACGAGCTCGCGCCGGTACCGGTCGTGGGTCTCGAGTTCGCGATGCGCCTGCTCGTTGATCTCGGCCAGGTCCGTCGGCGCCGAGGGGTGGAGTCCGCCGTGCAGGAAGATGGAGTCACCGACACGCACCACAATCGCCTTTGAGCGCAGCCATCGGCCATAGAGCCCGTCGGGACCGAACGCGTCCACATACTCGAGGAAGCCCGGGGGGTGGGTGTCCATCCACGCGTCGCGCGACAACGGTTCGGGCGCCAGCGGACCGAGCGCATCGGCCCGGTCGGCGGCCAGGACCAGGTAGTCGTCGTAGGCCGCCGCGCGACGAGACGTCGAGTCTGGCCCGGCAAACCTGGCCAGCAGCTCCGGCGTGGTATCTCGCAGGTTGGCCATCAAGCTCATCGTCTCGTGGTTGCCCAACACCACGATGACCTCGCCGCCTGCCTCGGCCGCCTCCGTTTCCAGTCGCATCAACAGGTCGAGGACCGCTCTCACGCCGGTGCCGCGGTCCGTGAGGTCGCCGGTCTGGACCAGCGTGTCCTGGCCACCGATCCACCCCTGGTCGGCGTCCGTGAGCTCGACGGCTTGTAGCAGGGCTCGAAATTCACCGATAGCGCCATGCACGTCTCCGACCGCCACGATCCGGCCTGGCTGAGCTGAAGGGGTCGCCACCGAAACCAGCAGCAGACCGCTGAGGCAGAATCGCCGTGCCCAGCGCGTACCGGAGCGAGCACCGTGTGTGATGGACACTGTCCCTCCCGCGGTCCCGATTCACGTCGGCGCACGGCTTTTGCAGCCAGCCGACTCTGTCTGGGCCGGTAGCAGGCCGTGGTGAAGGCGCTGCAAACCGCCGAACTGCGTTGTTCACTCTCGGTGCGACGCGCGACTTTCACCACGGGCTACTACGAGCACTATATGATGGGGTGGATCATCATCGCCACAAATTCCACGAAGGGCTGACCCTATGCGATGCGCGTTGCCCCTTGCGGTCACCTGCCTGGCCGGTACCCTGATGGCGCAGGCGCCGGACACGGTGTTTCTCGAGGAGTTGACCTGGACCGAATTGCGTGACCTGGTGGAGGCCGGCGCCACGACGATCATTATCCCGACCGGGGGGACGGAGCAGAACGGACCCCACATGGTGCTGGGGAAGCACAACGTTCTCGTCAAGCACAAGGCGGGCGAGGCGGCCCGGCGGCTCGGCGATGCGCTGGTCGCGCCCGTGATGGCCTATGTGCCCGAAGGCGACGTTGACCCGCCAACGAGCCACATGCGCTTTCCCGGCACGATCACGACGCCGCCCCTGGTGTTCGAGCAGGTGCTGGAATATGCGGCGCGGAGCTTCAAGCAACATGGGTTTGTCGACATTGCTTTGCTGGGCGACAGCGGCGGCAATCAGGCGTCGCAAGCCGCGGTGGCCGAGCGCCTCAACGAGGAATGGACCGACACCCCCGTGCGGGTGCACCATCTGACCGACTACTACCCAGGTCGTGGCGACGACTGGCTGGTCGAGCAGGGGGTAGCGGCTGAGGACGTCGGCTCGCACGCCGGTATGCACGACACGGCGAGCTTCCTGTTTCTCGACCCGTCAAAGCTGCGGCTCGACCAGATGGAGCGGGGCACCGGGCCCACCGGCAACGGGGTCGTCGGTCATCCGGGGCGCTCGACGGCGGCGTTCGGTGAACAGATTCTGGAGATGCAGATCGATGCGGCGGTGCGGCAGATAGAGCGTCTGCGGACGAGTAGCCGACCATAACGTGGGAGAGGGAACACCATGACTGACGGGATCCGTAGCAGCCTGTTCGCGGTGGCGGTCGTTGCATTGCTCGCCACAACATTGATGGCGTGGCAACCAGGGTCTGCCGACGAAGACCTGTCCGGTGTCGTCCGGAGTTCCGTCGGCGCGGAGGCCGGGGTCTGGGTCATCGCCGAGACAGACGATCTCGACACGCGCTTCCGGAAGATCGTGGTCACCGACGATGACGGCCGGTTCCTCGTGCCGGACCTCCCGGCGGCGTCGTATCGGGTCTGGGTGCGTGGCTACGGATTGGTTGACTCGGAACCGGTCGCGGCCGAGCCGGGGCAGACCGTGACGCTCGACGTCGTCCCTGCCTCCACCCCGCAAGAGGCCGCTCGCGTCTATCCGGCCAACTACTGGTACTCGCTGCTCGAACCGCCGGCGGCCGACGAATTCCCCGGGACCGGGGAGGATGGCAACGGCATCTCCTCTCGGCTTCAGAGTCAGGCCGCCTGGGTCGACCTGACGAAGCAGGGGTGTCAGCTGTGTCATCAGATGGGCAACCGGTTTACGTTTGACACGAGTCATCTCTCGCAGTTCGACTCGACCATCGAGGCCTGGGACCATCGCATGACGTTCGGGCAGCGTGGCTCACAGATGAGCGGCGCGCTGACTCGGTTCGGTCGCCACCGTGGACTGGGGATGTTTGCCGACTGGAGCGACCGGATCGCGGCCGGCGAAGTGCCCGAGGCGCCGCCACGACCCCAGGGGGTCGAGCGCAATCTTGTGCTGACGATGTGGGACTGGGCCGGCGAGACCTCCTACATGCATGACGAAGTGACCACGGACAAACGGAATCCGACCGTCAACCCCGACGGACTCGTCTACGGCGTGTCGATCACGAACGACAAGCTCGTGATCACCGATGTGGCCCGGCACCAGTCCATCGAACTGGACGTGCCGCTCCGAGAGCCGCGAGAGATGGTGCCGTCGATGTTCCCGACCGCACCCGGGTTCGAGCCGTCGCCGGCCTGGGGTGAGGAGATCATCTTCGATGCGCCGGCCAATCCCCACAATCCGATGATGGATGCGCAGGGGCGCGTGTGGTTGACCTCGACCGTCCGTCGGCGCGACAACCCCGATTGGTGCAAGGCCGGCTCAGACCATCCGTCGGCCGCATACTTTCCGGTCTCCCGCAGCGGGCGACAGATTTCCGCCTATGACCCCGAGCGACAGTCGTGGCTCTTGATTGACAGTTGCTACGCGACGCATCACCTGCAGTTCGGGGAGGACGCCGACGACACGCTCTGGTTCAGCGGAGACGCCAACGTCGTCGGCTGGCTCGATACGAAGCTCTACGACGAGACCCAGGACGAGCGAGCGTCCCAGGGCTGGTGCCCGACCGTCATCGACACCAACGGTGACGGTCGCATTACGAGGCCGTGGAACGAACCGGGCGAGGCGGTAGACCCGGCTCTGGATACCCGTGACGCGGGGTTTGCCTACGGGGTTATTGCCAGCCCCGTGGACGGGTCGGCATGGATCGCGCGGACGGGGCCGTTTCCCGGGCGGCTCGTTCGGCTGGACCGGGGCGACAACCCGCCCGAGACCTGTATCGCAGAGGTCTATGAGCCGCCATCCATCGAGAACCCGGCAGTCGACGCGTCGCGGACCGGGCACGCTCCGCGCGGTGTCGACGTCGACCGCAACGGTGTCATCTGGACCGCGCTGTCTGGTAGCGGTCACATCGCCAGCTTCGATCGCACCAAGTGTCGGGTGCTTAGCGGGCCGGAGGCGACCGGTCAGCACTGCCCGGAAGGTTGGACGCTGTATCCCACCCCGGGGCCGCAGATGAAGGGCGTCGACGATTCCGGCAGCGCGGATTATCACTATTACAACTGGGTCGACCAGTTCAACACGCTGGGTCTTGGGGCGAACGTTCCGATGGCGCCGGGGTCGGGGTCAGATTCTCTGTTGGCCTTGCTTCCCGAGACAGGCGAGTGGGTGGTGCTGCGGGTGCCGTATCCGCTCGGGTTTTTCGCGCGGGGACTCGATGGTCGTATCGACGATCCGAATGCCGGCTGGAAGGGACGCGGCCTGTGGGCCAACTACGGCTCGAACCTGAACTGGCACATCGAGGGCGGCAAGGGAATGCGGAGCTCGATCATCCACTTCCAGTTGCGGCCACACCCGCTCGCTGACTGATTCCGGTTTTCTGACGAGGCGCCCGCGTGGACGGCGTTGCTTCCTCGGTCACCCCCGCCCGGCCGGGCGGGGCGGACGCCGGCCTGCTCCCTCGTCGCGCCTTGCCACGCAGACGCCTCGTCAGAAAACCCCCTCGGACCTTGTTCAGCCGCCTCCTACCGCAGGGGCAATCCATCCAGCGCGAACGTGTACACCCGACGGACCCGTCTCCCGGCCGCGATGGACACATACTGTGTTCCGTCGAGTTCGTAGGTGACGGGTGTCGCCGTACCCTGCCCGACTGTGGCCGACCACAACTCGTCTCCGGTGCGGGCATCGTGGGCGATGAACTGGTCTCCGGAGCCCCTGAACACCAGGTTGCCGCCGGTCGACATGGTTCCCCCGTGCGCGCCCTCTGACACGACGCGCCACGCCTCGGTATTGGTGATCGGGTCCAGCGCCAGGAGCACCGTACGGGGCCCCGTCAGTTCCGGTCTCTCGGGTCGGTCCTCGCGTCTCGTCCGACCGAGTCCGGTGTTCCACACGCCCTGGCGGTACTCGAACTCGTCGGCCTTCGAGTAGTACGAGCTGCTGTTCTGGGCCGGGAGGTAGACCAGTCCGGTGGCGGGGTTCCAGGACATGGGCGGCCAGTTGTGTGCCCCGCCGGGCCCGGGTGACAGGTAGACGCCCTGCCCCGTTCGTCCATAGCGAGCCTCGGGGGTCTCGATCGGCCGCCCCGTGTCGACATCGACGCCGATCGCCCACGTCAGATCGTCGGTGAAGGCGGAGGCGGAGATGAGCTCTCCGGTGAGGCGGTCGACCACATAGAAGAAGCCGTTCTTCGGCGCCTGGATGATGACCTTGCGGTCGCGTCCCGCGATGGGCAGGTCGAGCAACATCAGCGGCTGCGTGGCGGTATAGTCCCAATCGTCGCCCGGTGTCGTCTGGTAGTGCCACACCGGCTCTCCGGTGTCGGGGTTGAGCGCCAGGATCGACGAGAGATAGAGGTTGTCTCCGCCACCGGGGCTGCGCGTGTCGCGGTTCCAGGGCGAGCCGTTCCCGGTGCCCACATACAGCAGGTCGGCCTCCGGGTCGTAGGCCATTCCGTCCCACACCGTCCCGCCACCGCCCACGATCCACCACTCGCCGGTCCACGTGGCGGCCGCCTGCCGCATCGCCTCGTTTTCGAACCCGTCCGCCGGATTCCCCGGCACCGTATAAGAGCGCCAGACCTGGTCGCCCGTCTCGGCGTCGTAGGCGGTGACGTAGCCCCGCACGCCGTACTAGGCTCCGCCGTTGCCGATGATGACGTTGCCCTTCACGACCCGAGGCGCACCCGTCACGCTGTAGTCCGCCCCGCGCGGCGTCGTCTGGACGGTCCAATCGACCAGCCCCGTCTCGCGGTCGAGGCCCACCAGCCGCCCGTCCAGCAGTCCCACGAACACCTTGTCGCCATAGAGGGCCACCCCGCGGTTCACGTCGCCACAGCAGATACTGGGGCCACCCTGCCGCTCATCTGGAATCCCCGGGTCCCACTGCCACCGCTTCTCTCCCGTACGGGCATCGAGCGCATAAACAAAGCTCTTGGGCCCTGTCGCATACATGACCCCGTCGGACACCACGGGGGTTGCCTCGAGCCTGGCGCCCGATTTGGGGATGATCCAGCTCCACGCCAGCCCCAGCTCATCGACATTGTCGACGTCGATCTGGTTGAGCGGGCTGTAGTGGGTCTCGGCCTGGTCCCGTCCGTTGGTCAGCCACTCGTCCGGCGCCGCGGCCCGGAGCGCGGCCTCGGACACACCGCCGGCGTCCTGCGCTACCAGGACCTGTGGAACGGCAAGGATCAGGGTGGCCGCACACAGTGCGAGCACGAACCGACCGTGCACTTGTCGGGCGACACGAACCATCATGGGGGCAGCTCCTGTGAACGACCAGCGATCGCGCTCTGTTCGCACGCGGTGACCTCTGCATAGTAGCGGGGATCTCCATCCTGGCGAAGCGCCGACCGACACCCGAGCTGGAACCTCGACTATCTGCTATCGTCAGGGCTGCAGCCATCAGGTTGTCGAACGTCAGCTCGCCCAAGTGCGAGGCGCCCGATGCTGTCGTTGAGACATCTCGAGTGCCACACGCCGTAACGAGGAACCCCATGCGTCGACCGTTCTCCACCTCATCCCTGTCTTGGGTCGCCATCCTGCTGTGGGTCGTGGTCCACGGTGCAGCCCCCGCAGTCGGACAGACACGCCAGGACGCCATCACACCCGTGACTGATGCCGAACTTCAGAACCCAGATCCGAACGACTGGCTGATGTGGCGTCGCACCCTCGACAGCTGGGGCCACAGCCCGTTGGACCAGATCAATCGCGACAACGTGGGGGGCATCCGGATGGTCTGGACCCGAGGCCTGACTGAGGGCCTGCAGCAAGGAACCCCGTTGGTGCGCGACGGCGTGCTCTATATGCCGAACCCCAGGGACGTGGTGCAGGCCATCGACGCGACGACGGGCGACCTGCTCTGGGAGCACCGCCGGGAGCGTCCGGATGACCTGGCCGACCACCTGAGCCGGTCGCAGATGGACGCGAACCGCAACCTCACCATCTACGGCGCCACGATCATCGACACCAGCACCGATGGCCACGTCTTCGCGCTCGATGCCGCGACCGGCGAGCAGCTCTGGGACACGGAGATCCTGGACCACCGTCGAGACCCGGTGACGCAGACCTCCGGACCGATCATCGCCAACGGCAAGGTCATCTCCGGGCGGAGCTGTATGCCGACCGGCGGGCCGGATGCGTGCATCATCGCCGCCCACGACGCCCTCACCGGTGAGGAACTCTGGCGTCGCCGGCTGATTCCCGGGCCGGGCGAGCCGGGCGACGAGACCTGGGGCGGCGTGCCGTTCGAGGAACGCCGGCACGTCGGTTCCTGGATGGTGCCCAGCTTCGACCCCGAGCTGAACCTGGTGCTGGTCGGGACGTCGGTCACCTCACCGGCGCCGAAGTTCAGGCTGGGCGGGGTCGAGAACAAGCATCTCTATCACAATTCCACCCTCGCGCTGGACGCCGACACCGGTGAGATCGTCTGGTATTACCAGCACCTGAATGATCACTGGGATCTCGACCACCCGTTCGAGCGGTATATCGTCGAGACACCGGTGCGGCCGGACCCGGCGGCGGTGCAGTGGATCAACCCTCGACTGCGGCCAGGCGAGACCCGCCGGGTTGTGACCGGCATACCGGGCAAGACCGGCATCGTGTATACCCTCGACCTTGCCACTGGTGAGTTCCTGTGGGCCACGCCCACCGTCATCCAGAACGTCGTCAGCGACATCGACGGCGCCACCGGTGCGGTGACCGAGAACGCCGAGGTCGTGTTCACCGGCCCGGGCCAGCAAGTGCTGACCTGCCCCCACGCCAGTGGCGGGAAGGACTGGGAGGCCGGCGCCTACAGCCCGCAAACCAACACGATGTTCTTCCCCCTGCGGAACACCTGTTCCCGGATGCGCGCCACCAACGCCGAGACCGGCCCGAACGCGTTGTACGCCATCGACTGGCGCCGCGAGATTGCCCCTGGCACGGACAACGTCGGCACCGTGCGTGCGATCTCGGTAGAGACGGGAGAGACGCGGTGGGTCTACGAGCAACGGGCCGCCACGATGTCACTCGTCGCCACAGCGGGGGGACTCCTCTTTGGCGGCGACACCAACGGCCGGTTCCGGGCCTTCGACCAGGACACGGGTGAGGTTCTCTGGGAGATCAATCTCGGCTCGGGGGTGACCGGCTTCCCGATCACGTATGCGGTCGACGGCACGCAGTACGTGGCCGTCAGCACCGGCACGAGCATCACGACGGCCGCCTTTGGGATGTTGACCCCGGAACTACGTCCAAGCGCAGGAAACAACCTCTTCGTGTTCGCGTTGCCCTGACGCGCCGGGTGCGCCTGTGGCGCACTACGGGAGCGGCATCTCCGGGCTGTCTTCGGTCCGAGCGCGCTGGAACGAGGCGAGCGGCGTGCTGGAGCGCACCTGTTCCAGCCAGTACACGCCGTCGTAGGGGGCACTGTTTCCGCGCGTGCCGAAGAAGTCGATGTCGCCGTCGCCATCGGCGTCACGCGCGATGAATTTGTCGTACATGCCGCGCTTTCGGCGGGAGACATCGTGCCGGGTCCAGGCACCGGTGCCATCGCCGCCCGGATGCTCGAACCAGCCGATGCGCCCGAGTGCGTCGTCGACGTCGACGTCGCCGTCGCCCTCGCGTGGGCCGCGGCTGTAGCTGCCGGCCATGACGTCCAGGAACCCGTCGCCGTTGATGTCCGCCATCTCCATGCCGGTCATGGTATCGGGTGCGAAGGTGCCGATCCGGTGCGCGTTCCAGGCGTCGTCGATCAGGGCCGGCTGTTCGAGCCAGGCCAGGCCGCCGGTGGCGGCGCCAATGATGTCGAGCCGGCCGTCGTTATTCAGGTCCGCGTACTCCAGGTTGAACCCCGCCGCCCGCGCGCCATTGATGCCGATGGCGTGCTCGCGGAAGCTCAGTTTTCCGCGGCCGCTCGTGTTCTCGAAGAACACCAGTCGGTTCTCACCCCGGGTGCCGACGATCAGGTCGAGGTCGCCGTCATCATCCAGGTCGACCGGTTCGGCGTTCTGCGGCACGCTGTAGCGTCCCAACTCGACCTCGCTCCAACTCGCTCCTTGCAACGGGTCGCCGTTCATCGTGTAGACCACGACGGGTGTCGATCGCGCGAAGTCGGCTGGGCCCAGCCGATGCGCGCCCTTGTTCGCCGCGGTCACCTCCGGGACGCCGTCGCCGTCGAGGTCGGCGAAGAATACCCGGATGTACGACCCACGGCCCTTCGTCAGAGGAAGAATCAGTCGGGGCCACATTTCCGTGCGGGCGCCGGGCCCGGGGTTCTGCAGATAGATCAGATGCGCCAGCTCGGCGGCCACGACCACGTCGAGATGCCCATCTCGGTTCAGATCCGCAATAGCCGCGTCTTCGGCCGCTGACGCGTCGGCGCCTTCGGCCAGCGTGACATTGGTCCAGACGTCCGGGTCGGCCGACCCGAACGCGATGCGCACGTGACCATCGGTGCCGACGTCGAAGCTCGCGTCAGCCGCGGCGGAGTCGTATTCGCTGTCGGACTCGTGCACCGAGACGATGTCTTCGAAGCCGTCGCCATCGATGTCCGCCATCACCAGGCCGTCGCTCCCGCTCAAGTTGAACCCGGCTTTGGCCGGGTCGTCGATGATGTGCTCCCGCCAGCTGATGTAGCTGCCATCGTCGGCTCTCGCGGTCGTGGGTGTGTCCCCCACCGTGGGCTGCGCCACGGTCGCGTCAGCCCAGAGCAACATGGCACACAGTCCGACGCAGGTGATGTTCCGCATGATGGCTCCGCTGTCTCGCCGGTCGATGGGTCTATGCAGCCCGTGGCAAAAGTTCCACTGCATTTGACCGGCGCTGAATCCGCTCGATCTGCGTTGTTCATCCGTCAAATACTGCCGGTATGTTCCCTCTTCTCGCCTTGTTCGGTCGGGCCAGCGCCGGCCTCGGTGCGACGCGGGACTTTCACCACGGACTGCCAGCACCTTCATTCTACGCGCTGTACCAAAATGGGACTCGACCACGCCATCATGGCCCGTCTCCGCATCTGCCCCGCTGAGCCGATGCCGAGAAGTCCGCTCTCTGCGGGCGCCTTGTTTGAAAACCTACACGCCCTTCAGGAACTCGATGAGCAGACGGCTTGTTTCTTCCGGCTGTTCCTGTTGCACCCAGTGCCCGGCCCCATCGACCATATGGACGCCGCGCATGTCGGTGCAGGCCTCGTTCTGCATCCGTTCCAGGGCACCCGGGCCCTGGTAGCTGCCCCAGTCACTGGCACCGGCGATGAACAGCGAGGGCTGGTCGATCGTGCGTCCGGCAAAGAGCTGCTGCTCGGGAGCCCCGATGCCACCGGACCGATAGTGGTTCAGTCCGCCCTGGAAGCCAGTCCGTCCATACTCCTCGGCGTAGACCGCGACGGCCTCCTCCGGAAGCCAGGTGTTCCCGGCGATCTCGTCGGCCGATGGCATGTGTTTGGCCACGGTCTCCGCCATGCCGTCGGCCAGCTCCATGATGTAGTACGTCGGCATCTGCGCCATGACGGCCGCGGTCCGCGATGCCAGTCGAAACGGCGTGTTGTCGGCCCAGTCGGCGCTCTTGTAGTGGTAGTAGCCACGGATGAACGCGTGCAGTCCGGCCGGCGGATGCCACATGTTCTCGTTGGCCGGTCGTGTCGTGTAGTACCGCTGGTAGTGCTTGCGTGGTCGCGGCAGCTTGGCCATCTCCTCGTGGAGATCGGGGCCGGGGTTCCGCGGTGTCGGGGGACTGTTCGCGGTGTCGAACGGCAGGGTGGCGGTGCCGCCGAACGGGGCGCTCATGAGGGCCACCGAGGTGAAGACATCGGGCCGGACGACGGCGCACCAGGCCGCGATCGGCGAGCCGAAGTCGTGTCCGATGACGCCGAGCGAGCGATAGCCGAACGCGGAGACCAAACCGAGCGCGTCGCGGACGACGTTCAGCCGTCGGAACGAGTCGAGATCGCCGTCGTAGTCTGGGTCCCAGCCGGTCGTGCGGCCATAGCCCCGCAAGTCCGGGGCGAACACGTGATAGCCCGCCTCGGCCAGCGGCACCATGACGTTGCGCCAACTGTAGGCCAGTTCAGGGAATCCGTGCAGCAGGAGTAGGCCCGGTCGCCGTCCCCCCTCGAACCCGGCCTCGAGCACATGGACCCGAAGGCCGTTGATGTCATCGACGAACCGGGAACGGATGCCATCCGGCAACACGTCCGCCGCGAGCGGACCGACGTCTCCAGCCTGGGTCGCGGTCGCGGGTCTGGTTGCTCCGCCGGGGCGAGGGCGGGCCAGGGCCGTCGTGGTGCCCAGTCCGGCGGGGGCCAGGGCCGCGAATCCCTGAATCAGTTGACGACGGGACAGCGAAACGCGCATGACTGTTCTCCTTCGCTCGAAGGCCGCCGTGGCGGTCACGCGTCGGTGGCGGACCGGTGTGGCCACGTCAACGCGGGAGCGTGTTGGCAAGTATAGGTCCTGGACCATGTCGGCCAATCTACTAGCCACCGGTCGGGCCCGGGTGGGGCGTGTGTCGCGGGAGACGTGGTGACCGGTCGTCGTGCGGCCACCTGGCCTGCGATACCATGGGGCCTGATGCAGCGGCACTTTCGCCACGGGTATACGGCACTCTCCGCGCTGGTCCTGCTCATGGGCGCGGCCACGCCGGCGTTGGCGCACCCGGCCCCGTTCAGTTTCGTCGACGTCCGGATTGACGCGACGACCATCGAACTGGAGGTCGTGCTGCATGCGTTCGATGTGGCCTACGAATTGGGAGTCGAGCCGCCGGAGGCGTTGACCCCTGGGGTCCTGGGGCCGGGGGGATCACCCTTGGCCGCGCTGCTCCGTGAGCGACTGCACTTCACGCTCGATGGACGGCCGCTCGTGGTCGATGCGACGGCCTGGTCTGCCCCGGTTCCGTTGCTGGATCGACAGTCGGTGAGCTTGGGGGCGCGGGTCACGCTGGAGCGGGGGGCCGGTGCGATCGAGGTCAAGGCCGAGCTGTTTCCATACGACCCGGCCCATCAGACGTTTATCAACTTTTACGATGCCGGCAAGTTGACCTCGCAGGCGATTCTCGGTGGCGATGATACGAGCGCCGAGTACTTCGTCGGCAGCCGCCAGGGGACACTGGCGGTCATCCAGAAGTTCGTCCCGCAGGGCGTGTATCACATCCTCATCGGACCGGACCACCTTCTGTTTCTCGTCGGGTTGCTCCTGCTCGGCGGTCCGATTCGCCGCTTGCTTCTGGTTATCACTGGGTTTACGGTGGCCCACAGCGTCACCCTGGTGCTGGCGGTGCTCGGGCTGGTATCGCCGCCTGGCGGCGTGGTTGAGCCGATCATCGCGCTCAGCATCGTGTATGTTGGAGCTGATAACCTGCTGGTGCGCGAAGGGCGGGACATGCGGGTCTGGATTGCCCTCGTGTTTGGCTTGATCCACGGGTTCGGATTTGCCAGCGTGTTACGTGAAATGGGTTTGCCGAGCGGCGCTCTTGGCTGGTCGCTCTTTTCGTTCAATATTGGCGTAGAAATCGGGCAGGTGGCGGTTGCGGTGGTGGTCGCCTCGGCCCTGATGGCGCTCAGGCGGCGCAGCGACCTGGTCGGGCGCCGGGTGGCGGTCATCGGCTCCATCGCGGTGATGGCGGCCGGGGCGTTCTGGTTCATTCAACGGGTCTTTTTTTCCGGAGGCATGGCATGAAAAGGGAAGTCACGCTGGGAGTGTTGGTACTGGGCGGTGCGCTAGTGATGTCCTGTGCGGGTGGCGAGGAAGCTGAGCCGATGGCTGAGGCACCGGCTGAAGCGCCGGCGGAGCTGCCGCCGCCGAACGTCGTTGAGGTCGAGCGCCTCGAGGATAATCTGTTCGTCCTCCGGGGTGGCGGTGGCAACTCGGCCGCGTTCATCACCGCCGACGGGGTCGTTCTGGTCGACACCAAGCTGACCGGCTGGGGGCAGCCGCTCCTCGATGCGATCGGAGAGCTGACCTCGAACCCGATCACGACCATCATCAACACGCACGCGCACTTCGACCATGTGGACGGCAGCGTCGATTTTCCACCGACGGTCGAGTTCGTGGCCCACGAGAACACGCAGCGGCTGATGCGGGAAAACAACCCGGTGCGTGGCATCCAGGACGAGCCGCGGCCGAGCCCCTTTAGTGGAGACGACGGCGTCGGGATCCCCGAGCGGACCTTTACGGACACGCTGACCCTCGGGAGTGACGCCGACACCGTCGAATTGCACTATTTCGGGCGGGCCCACACCGGTGGCGACACCTGGGTCGAGTTTCCCTCGTTGCGCACCGTGCACGCTGGTGATGCGTTCCCGAACACAATGGTTCCAATCATGGACTCGAACAACGGTGGGAGCGGCGTCGACTATCCCGTGACGCTCCGGAGCGCGTCGGAAGGCCTCACGGACATCGATAGGGTGATCACGGGTCACGGCCCGGTCATGACCCCAGACGATCTGAGCGCATACGCCGACTTCGTGGCCGGTTTCGTGTCGGCGGCACAGGCGGCGCAGGCGGCGGGCACGTCGGCCGCCGATTTCGTGGCTGGCTGGGAGCCCTCGGGCGACTATGCCGACTACACCAAGGGGCCGGCCGAGCGCCTGACGGTATATGTGCAGGACATCTACGACGCCACGGAGTAGCGCCGAGGGAACCCGGGATCGACAAAAAGAGTGACCGGGCATCGCCGGATCGGGATAATAGCGCCAGAACATTCAGCGGTCGCCTCCATGGGACCGCGTGAGAAAGGGATCGACCACATGTCGAAGCAGACCACCCGTCGCGAAGTGCTCAAGGGCGGCGCGGCCCTGGCCGGGCTCGGGGCGCTCGGTTTTCCGCAGTGGGGCCTGCCAGCGCTGGCTCAGGGCGAGACGCTCGTCGAGTTCACCGATCTACCGGATGAGATCGTGTTGGAACGGACGCCAGACCGTCGGATCATCGAGGTCCGCGACATCGACGGACCGATCACACCGGCCAATAAGTGGTTTACGACCCAGCACTATGGTCACCCGGCCGTCGACCGGGCGACCTATCGGTTGCGGGTGTCCGGAATGGTCGACTCCCCGCTCGAGCTCTCGCTGGCGGACCTGCGTGCGATGCCAAGCCGGGAACTGGTCTTCGGGTTCGAGTGTTCAGGTAATCGAGGCCCACAGAACGGGCTGTCGAGCAACGGTCGCTGGACCGGCGTGTCATTGCGCACGGTGCTCGAACGGGCCGGTATCCAGGATGCGGCCAGCGAGTTTGTCTTCTTCGGGGCCGACCGCGGCGAGGAAGAAGTAGATTTCCGTGGTCGCACTACCACTGTGGAGCAGCAGTATGGGAGAAGTCTCCGGCGGCACGTTGCCCTATCGGACGAGCCGATGCTGGCCTATGCCCTGAACGGCGATCCCTTGACCGTTCACCAGGGGAGCCCGCTGCGTCTCCTGGTGCCGGGATGGTACGGCGCCCCGAACGTCAAGTTCCTCTCTGAGATTCACGTTCAGGAGGACCAGTATCTCGGCAAGTTCCAAGCTCGTCACTATCGCACCTTGAAGGGCGAGATGGTCAATGGCGAGATGAAGTGGAAAGAGACCGGCATCTCCAAGATGCGGCTGAAGTCCTATATCGCCCGCGTGACCAAGACGGGGAACCAGCACAAGGTGTTCGGCGTGATCATGCATGACGGCACCCCGATCCAATCGGTCGAGGTCCGCATCGACGACGGTCCCTGGCAGGCGGCGACACTCGACCCGTCCACCCGCGAGAAATACTCCTGGAAGTTCTTCAGCTACGACTGGATGGGCGCGACGCCGGGTGAGCACACCGTGACGTCGCGAGCCACTGACACCAGCGGCTACGTGCAGCCGACGTCCGAAGAACTCGAGGTCAAGAAGACCTTCCTCGAGCAGAACAACCAGCATCCGCGCACCTTGATCATCACGTAAAGGAACGAAGCGGTGAGCCCAGGGCATCGGGCTTCAGGCTACGGTTCTCGGACAGACACGGCAGCGGCCCTCCGGATGTGAAATCTGGAGGGCCGTTTGTCGCGTACGCGCGAACAAGTGTGAAGGCTCTTGGTACGGCGTCCTCGACGGGGACGATCCGCGTGCATCCTCAACTCAGTCGATCGCGAAACAATAGAACAGTCCGGCGCCGCCGGTGGCCACCAAATCTTCCTGGCCGCAGCCGCGTGACGGGTGCTCCGAGTTCCACGAGTTGACGCCGTCACCACGGCCGATGCGGTCGTGATGGCCCAGCATGGCGCTGCCGTCATCGCTGGACGTCCAGTTGCCGCACGAGCGGTCCTCGCCGGCCGGAAACGCGGTGCCGTCCGCTTGTGACCCGGTCAGGATATCGTGGCGATTGGGGTCGTCGCCGACGCCGTTCACCGGGTCCAGTCGCTCGGTGGTGGCGCGTTCCTTGTTCACGTTGTTGTCGTCGCTGTGCAGCGTGTCGACACTGGCCGCAATCAACAGCGCCTCGGCGTTGTACCAGGGACCCGTGCCGATCCGGTCGCGCGCGTGCACGGCGGGCCCCGTGTCCGTCGCCGAGGTGCTCAGATACGCGCGCCACGTATGGTCACCGGCATATTCCGCCTGAGCCAGCGCCTGGCAGTGGGCGTCGGCTCCCTCGAGACCCCCGAGGTCACCACCATTTCCTGGTCCGACACTGGTAATGAAGAATGTCGTGACCGACTTGGTGCCGCCCATCTCGATCATGTCCGGCACGGTCGTCTCCGTCTCCGGCTCCGGCAGCGCGGCGGGCGCGGTTGCGGCGGGCTCCGGCGCCGGGGCGTCGGCTGCACCGCACGCGACGAGGCCGACTGACAGGAGGCAGGCCAGACTGGGAATACCGAGTGTGCGCGTGAGGTGTGTCATCTGAGTTCTCCTGCCCGCTATTCTCCCTCGTCTCGCTTCCTGAGGAAACGTGGGAGCCGGCGGTCTTCAGACCGGCCGGGGGCGGGTCTGAAGACCCGCGGCTACGAAAGACGACTCGCCGTCGGTATAATCGCTCCATTCTCGTTACAACCGAACGGACGTTGGAGGTAGCACGACGGTATGGCACCGAAACGATTCTTGATCACGGGGGGGAGTCAGGGGATCGGCGCCGCGCTGGTCCGATTGGCGCGAGCGGCTGGGCACACCGTGGTGTTCACCGGCCGGCACGACGAGACCCTCACCCAGGTAGCGACCGAGACCGGCGCGTTCGGGCTCAAGGCCGACAGTGGCATCGACACCGAGAACGAGATGACGGTCGACGTCTGCCGGCAGCGTATGGGCGGCATCGACGTGCTGGTCAACAACGCCGCGTCCTGGTATGACGCCGCGATCGGTGAGCTCGACATCGACGCCATGCGCCGTCTGTTCGAGAGCAATGTCTTTGGGATAGTAGATCTGACGAATAGGGTGGTGCCGCTCATGAAGGCCCAGGAGCGCGGCGATATCGTCAACCTGTCTTCGACCTCGGGGACCAAGGGACGCAAGCTCGGCACCGCCTATGCCGCCAGCAAGTGGGCCGTGCGCGGTATTACCCAGTGCTGGCAGGCCGAACTCCGCCCTCATAGCATTCGGGTGGTGAGCATCTGTCCATCCGAGGTCCAGACGCGGTGGGGCGGTCGGGAAGGGCGTGACAATCCGAACAAGCTGTACGCCGTCGATATTGCCGAGACGATCATGGCCGTCCTGGCGATGCATCCGCGGGCATTCTGGCCCGAGTTGTCGGTGTTTGCCACGAACCCGTGGAAGGAAGGACCAGAGCAGGAATAGGTTGGTCGACGTGTTTCTGCAACTCAGAGAGGGGGCAGCGATGGTGGCGAGCACTGGGTGTGACGCACACGGGTATTGGTGGAGGTGTACCAGCGTCGTCGTGGCGGCTATCGCCTTCCTGCTGGGCGGCGCCGTTGGTGCCACCGCCCAGCCGCCTCCCGGGCTTCCGCCGTTGGCCCTGCCAGACGGTCCTCGTCTGTTCGAGACGGCCGAACACCCCCAGGTTCGCCTGGTCGTCGTGAGCCGTGGCCTGTCGCATCCGTGGGGTCTGGTGTTTCTCCCCGACGGGCGTCTCCTGGTCACGGAGCGCGAGGGCAGACTGCGTGTCATTCGTGACGGCGTGCTCGATCCCGAGCCGGTGTCCGGTGTGCCGGCGGTGCACGCCCGGGGGCTCGCGGGGCTGATGGACGTGGCGATCCATCCACAGTTTTCTGAGAACGGACTGGTCTACCTCACCTACTCCAAGCCGATGGGCCCGGCGGAGAACGACCGGGTGGAGGTGCGGGTGGCGCTCGCACGGGGTCGGCTGGATGGCATGGCGCTGCGAGACGTGCGCGATCTGTTCGTATCCGATCCGGTCGGCGGTGGCGGCACCGCGGCCTCGCGGGTGGTCTTCGGCCCCGACGGCACCCTGTTCATGACCGTGGGCGGCGCATTTGGCGCCACTGCCGGGGGACAACGCGCTCAGGACCCGGGCAACACGATCGGGAAACTGGTGCGACTCACCGACGACGGCGGTATCCCCGCCGACAACCCGTTCGTCGGTCGAGAGGGCCACCGGCCGGAAGTCTTCTCCTCAGGGCATCGTAATCAGCTCGGTCTAACCATTCACCCACAGACCGGGGCGGTCTGGGCGCACGAGAACGGGCCGCAAGGCGGAGACGAGGTGAACCTCATTCGAGCCGGGGCCAACTATGGGTGGCCGGTGGTCTCCCACAGTCGGGAGTACACCGGCGGTCGCGTGGCGGATCGGACCTGGCAGGAGGGGATGACGGCGTCCGAGATCGTCTGGTTACCGGCGATCGCCCCGTCCGGCATGGTCTTCTATGACGGCGATCGGTTTCCCGCGTGGCAGGGGAACTTGTTCGTCGGTTCCCTCAGAATCGGCAGCATCCGGAACACGGGTCATCTGCAGCGTATCGTCTTCAACGAACGGGGCGAAGAGGCACGCCGAGAGTCACTGCTGACGGAGCTCAGACAGCGGATCCGGGACGTGCGGCAAGGGCCAGATGGTCTGCTGTACGTCCTCACCGACGCCGACGAGGCAGCGCTCCTGAGGATCGAGCCGGTCGATTGAGCCCCTGCGGCGCAGGCCTTCAGGCCTGCGAGGCAAGGCGACGCTTACGGCGTTACCGTCACCGTGACATCCGAGTCGACGCCGAGGGCGCCGTCAGATGCGAGGCAACGCAACACATACGTGCCCGGCTCGTCAAAGGTGACTTCGGTGTCGAAGACGCCGTCCTCGGGGAGGGTGGGCGGATACCAGTAGTTGGCCCAGGGTGAGTTCGCGTGGACCCGGGTGTCTTCCCAGACTTTGATCTGGTCGGGGACGAATTCGACCGGCCCTGCGCCTCGATAGACATACCAGGACAGACGCAGTCCGGTTGCGCTCCCGACGGTGATCTGTCGCGGTTTCATCCATCCGGGGGGTACATCGGACGCGCCGCGACCGAACGGGTCTGTGCTCCTACGTGGTTCGCTGGCCTTGGGCACGCCATCGTCGGTGGCGACGGCCGTCAGCGTGAGCGGTTCTCCGACTCGGACAGTGCGCTCGTGGTCACCGCGGACGGCCAGTGTTGGCGCGATGTTGGCCCGGATGACCGGATTGGTCGTACCGGCGCCGATCGCGCCCTGTTCGGACGCCTTGATCAGGTCGTCGACCAACGAGTCGAGCCGGAGCGAGGCGTAGGCGCTCACCGTGGCACCGTTCGCCGTGAGCGTCCAGATCACTTCGTCCCGCTCGGTGAATCCTTCCGGTACCGGCACCCGAAACACGAAACGGTTGCGGCGGGGCAGGAAATGGGTCGGTTGCCCCTGGTCGGCCACTGCGGCGTTGAACCCCGGAGATTCGACGCGGCCGGTGCCTGGTTCGCCCAGTACGACGTAGTTGTCAGGCCCGATCGGGATATCCGGCTCCTGTTCCCAGTTCGAGTTCATGTAGCCGAACAGGAAGTATCGAGACCCGTCATCCTCTTCTTCCCAGCCTTCGAAGGCGGTCGACACCGGCTGTCCAGAGCGGTACGTGAGCTGCGCATCCGCAGCGGGCGCGGACAACAGCATGACGGCCACGGCCGGGAGCCCTACTGACGTGGCGACTCGTCGGAGCTTGACGGTCATTACTGCTGACCACCGGCGGCTTCCGCCGCGGCTCTCGCGGCCTCGGCGGCGGTCTCGGCCTCCTCGAGAGAGGTGCGAGCGTCTTCCACTTTCTTCTCGGCCCGTTCGACTTGGGCGGCCGGGCTCACCTCCTCGGGAATGACCAGACAGAGCGGGCACCCGATGACGTGGTCGTTCCGCGACAGGTTGTGCATCGCGCGGCGCTCGTTCATCGCCTCCTGGAACTGCTCGTCGTCCATCGAGACGCCATTGCCCAGGTCGATGAACATGTTCGAGACCGACCGGTTGCCAGAACCCTGCCAGTTGCGAGGGTCCGGCACGTTCTTGTTGGCCGCGGTGTTGTCCATCTCTCCGGTGATATGGAGGATCGTGCCCTTCGGCAGCAGCGGCTCGTAACCATGCGCATACTGATAGCCCCGCACCCAGTTGTGGTCATACCCCGCGCAGGTGAGCGTCTCGACGTTGATACCCCAGATGGCCTCCAGGCACATACGCGCGCCTGGTGCGTGCAGATGGGGTTCGAACGTCGTGATCTTCATGTTCTGCGGGAGCACGTAGTAAGCGTGGAGTTCCTGATTCTTCTTGTTCGCCTGGATGTCGATGTCCACCCCGTTCCCGAGCGGACGCAGGGCCCACCGGAATTTCGGCTCGTAGCCTTTCGGCTGGAAACGCCAACCGATCTCCAGACGCGATTTGGTGTCCTTGCCGTTGGAGTGCAGGTGGACCGAGTCCGACACGACCTTGCTGCCAGCGTGCAGCAACGGTGCCCCGTCCGGGTCGAAGACATCTGCGTTGCGACCTACTTCGTGGACCGGCCAGAACGATCCCCCGGTGGCCTTGCCATCCTCGCCCGTCGCCCGCGTGCTCCAGATCATGTGGTGGAAGATGAATCGGCCACCCACCGTCTCCCGCGAGTCCTCCGTGTCGAGCACATCATTGACCTCGCGAATCTCCACTGAGGCGACGTACCGGTCTTCTGTGATGCCCACGTCGACCGCAGTAATTTCGCCCCACCAGTCGGGGGCTTCACCGGCCATGATGAGCTCTTCGGTGACGGTGATCAGGTCCGGTTCGCCGGCTGTCCACACTCCGGCCCCACCGACCGGCTTGGGCGGCGGCATGTCGGCCGGATTCCCACGTGGCGCGCCGGCGTCGGCCCAGGCGGCCATTTTCGTCACCTCCTCGTCGCTGAGCGACGGGTCGAACTGATACTCCTGGATGCCGATGTTCTTCTCGACATACCACGG
>CAUZAY010000024.1:0-24455 GCA_963577695.1 Vicinamibacteria bacterium
CGGGCCAGCCCCGATCACGTCCAGCGAGGCCCCCATGCCGGACTCGCTGGACGGGCTGCCGATGCCTCCGTTGCCCTACGTGCCGCAGATGGTTCCGCGCCCGGTCGACCTCGTCAAGCAAGCCTACGTGTTCGCTGCGCAGAATCCAGGCGTCCTCGGCTACGTGCCTTGCTATTGCGGATGCGAGAACAACGGCCACGTGTCGAACGTGGACTGTTTCGTCGGGTCGCGTGCACCGAACGGCGCGGTCGAATCGTGGGATACCCATGGTATGACTTGAACGCACTGCCTTGATGTCGCGCGTGACGCGATGCAAATGCATGCCCTCGGCGCTTCGGTTCGAGACATCCAGAACGGGATCATCAGCAAGTATGGGTCGGTCTATCCGACCTCGACACCGACACCCCCGGCGCCGTAGTCCGGCGCCGCGTACGGCCTCCAGCTGTCCCGTCAACGGGCGACCATGACAGGCCCACGGCCGCCGGTGCGCCGAACCGGCGGCTCCCAGACGGCACTCCTCGACAGCCTCTTCGCCTCGATACGCGCAGGCGTCTATCTCGGCTACCTGAACGACCGGGACGGCAGCGCCGGCGCGACCGTGGGCGCGAACCCGCATCTTAAACTGATGTTGGGGTTTGATTCCGACGCCGGCGCGGCGGATGTGCGCCCGTTCGCCGGCGACCGGTTTGTCGACCCACGCGCACGTTCGGCGTTCCTCACGCAGCTACGCCGGGACGGAGCGGTCAGCGACTACCTTCTCCGGCTTCGCCGCTCGGATGACAGCTCGATCTGGGTCGAAGTCACAGCAACCCTGCACACCGTTGACGACGACGGTTCGCGGCGGCTCGATGCAATCGTGCGCGATGTCAGCGAGCGCAGGAAGCTCGAGGACCAGGGGCGCGACCTGAGCCAGCAGCTTGGACAAGCCGAGAAGATGGCGGCCCTGGGGCAGACCGTCTCGGGCGTCGCCCACGAACTCAACAACCCGCTGGCCACCATTCTCACCTGGGCCGAACGACTGGCGGCCCGACCGGTTGATGCGGACACTCGACGCGGCCTCGAGACCATTCTGGGCGAGTCCGAGCGAGCCGCGAAGATCGTGCGAAACCTGCTGACCTTTGCCCGCAAGCGAAACACGACTCGGGCGCAGGTCGACCTGAACGCCATTGTGCGAGAGACTCTCGCGCTCCGGGCCTACGAGCAGCGGATTTCGAATGTGACGACGGTCGAAGCGTTAGCCCGGGGACTGCCCCAGTTGTTTGCGGACCCGCATCAAGTGAAACAGGTGCTGCTGAACCTGGTCATCAACGCCGAGCAGGCGATGCTCGCCGCGCACGGGCGGGGCACGTTGGTGGCGCGCACCTGGTATGACAGCACGGAAGACGCGGTGATGCTTGAACTGAACGACGACGGACCGGGGGTGCCGGAAGAGGTCCGGACGAAGATCTTCGATCCGTTCTTCACCACGAAGGCAGTGGGGAAGGGCACGGGGCTTGGGCTGGCCGTGGCCTACGCGCTCGTCGAAGAGCACGGCGGCCGCATTACCGTGGAGTCAGCGCCAGGCGCCGGGGCATCGTTTATTGTGTCGTTCCCAGCGGCAACCGGCATGCGTCAGACCCGCCCGGCGGCTGTGCCGGTGCCACCAGCCGCCACGGGTTCGTCGGTGTTGGTGGTCGAAGATGAACCCGCGTTGGCTTCGGCCGTCGCTGACGCGCTGACCGACGCGGGTTATCGAGTGGATCGGGCCGGAGATGGGGAGGAGGCGCTGGAACTGATTGCCGGCAAGGTCTACGACTTGGTGGTCTGCGATCTCAAGATGCCGCGGCTTGACGGGCCATCGTTCTATCGCATCCTGTCGAAACGGAAACCCGCGCTGGCCCGCCACGTCCTGTTCGTCACTGGAGACGTCGCCGGCACCGAGGCCGAGCGGTTTCTGCTCGAGTCGGGATGTCGGTGGTTGCTGAAGCCGTTTCGGCTGAACGACCTGCTGCGCGTGGCCCGTGACGTGCTGGGGTAGACCAGGACGCGCCGTTCTCAGGCGCTGCGGCGTAGCGATTTCTCGGTGCCTGTCGACGCGGCCCGCTTCACCGTCCTGGCTAGCCGTGCCTTGGCCATCTTCAGCGCCGGCGGCGACTTGGCCAACTCGTCTGACAAGGCGGCGGCCATCTGAGCCGGCTGCATGTCTGGCCCCAGCAACTTCCGGAGTCGCTGGACCGCACGGGCGTGGAGTTGTGAGACCCGCGACTCGTTGACGCCGATCTCGTTGCCAATCTCCTTCATCGTCACTTCGCCGTAGTAGTACAGCCCGACCACCTTCCGCTCGCGCCACGGGAGTGCCTTGATCGCGTCCCTGATCCGGGCCGCAATCTCGCCTGTCTCGCAGACTCGGTCGGGACCGGGTCGTTCGGCCGGCACCATGACCGGAGGCAAGTTCGCGCCGTTGACGGTATCGATGGTTGCCAGCGGTGATGTCGACTCGATCGTATTGATACGCACGATGGTGCGGCCGAGTCGAGCTTCGTCAGACCCCATGACCTTGGCGAGATCCGCCAGTGACGGTTCGCTGCCCAGTTCATGACGCAGCTTCTCCCGCGCCGCCTCCAATTCGCGGCGCACCCGGCGCACCCCTCGAGGCCAGGCATCCCGTCTGAGCGCGTCGATCATCGCCCCACGCACGCGGCGCTCGGCAAACGTCTCGAACTTGATGCCGCGCTTCTCGTCGAATCGGTTGGATGCATCGATCAGTCCGATCATGCCGTCCTGCACGAGGTCGCCGAGATCGATCGAATGGGGCATCGAGGCCGCCATGCGGCGGGCCAACGCCTCGACGAACGGAACCCCCGCGGTGACGCGGTCGTGGTCTTTGCTGTCAAGTGCCGGAACTGTCATGTTGCGATCGCCTCCGATATCTGTGCGGGGTGTCCCAGCCGGGACGTTCCGCTACACAGGTGGCAGATATAGCAATCGAGGTGCCACTGCAGGACAACGGCCCTGACCCAACGACTCCGGGCTCGCAGATAGCTACTAAGTAACTGTTGTTAAATGCTTTGTTATAGTTCTTGGTGACCGGATAGGACGCGCGCGGAAGATGGCAAACGTCTTGTAGAGTCAATATTTTGGCGATATTTAGGCGCTAATAGTCAAATTATTGGCGAAGTCTAAGAGCGTTCCGAGATGGCCGTGTAGAGGAGGGACGGGCGCCGATTACTTGTCTTGGCAGCGCGATCGGATGTGCTGAGCAGCGCTGATGGCCTCGACCGCGCTGGTCACGATCTGGGAGGCGCGAGACGAACTGGCGTCGTCGGTTGCCCGGGCCTCAAGCAACTCGGCATTGGCCAAGATGATGCCAAGCTGGTTGTTCAGCCGATGGAAGAGTGCGCCGAGATCGGTCGGCTGGTCCATCTGTAGTGGATCCGTCTGGAAGTGCGGGTACGGGACCTGGCTACGCATCGCCTTGGCGGATCTATCGGTCCGCCTGAACGGCCGCAACCTCGCTCGCTCCGGTATTCGGTTCCCGCCACAACGTATCGACGAAGATGCGGACCGACCCTCCGGCTGTCCGAACGTATTCGACTTTGCCGCTCGCGATCCAGTTATAGATGGTCCGACGGCTCACGCCGACCAACTCGCAGGCTTTCATGATCGAGATCGTTTTCCTATCCACTATCATCTCTGGCGCTCGCATCTGACCCACCGTTCCTGAAGTCCTCAACAGACTTTCCTGTGAGGCGGGCTCGAATAATGGTATCGGCACGGCACTCCGATGCCATTAGCACTACTTTGTCACCTTCTCAGCGGCGGATTCCGCTGGAAGCTGACGATTAGATTCACCAACTGGCGGTTGCCGCTGACGTAGAGCACCGCCATGGTCTCGCGCACCCAACAGCGGACGTGCGTGCGGCAAGGTAGGTCGTGGTGCGTCGTCGGATCGCATCCGTTCGAGTTGGAGAAACGTGAACGCCACCGCGGTGAGGACCGTATGATGCCCCCACCCGCGATAGCTCCGCCCCTCGAAGTGATCGATGCCGAGGTCATCCTTAAGCTCCCGATACTGTTGCTCGATCGGCCACCGGCTGCGGACCAACGTGACCAACTCGCGCAGCGCGGCGGTCGCGTCGTGGTTGAGCAGGTAGTATTTCCGTTCGTCGTCGGCCAACGAGCGCTCGCACAGCAGTCACCGGTCGCCCCGACTCTGGGCAGGGCGCACCCGAACGGCCGCGAAGCGGGCGGTCAACGGTCCTTTAGTGCCCGTGGCCCACGTGACGCGCCGCCAGGCGGTCTCGGGCAGAGCGCTGGCGATGGCGGTCGCCGTCCGGGTCCGGCGCGCACCGGGCGTCCACATCTTCAGCACCGACCGGATGGCCACGCCGTACCGCAGCCCGAGGCGCTCGACGCCCCGGCGAAACGCCGCATTCGACCCGTAATCGGCGTCCGCCACGACAGCCGTCCGTTGAAAGCCGGCCGTGAGGACCTGGCGGATATGGGCCAAGGCGATGCGCCACTTCTCGCGAAAGCGCACGCCGTCGGGAATCCGCGCTTGGGTCCGCCGCGCGGGATCGGTGAGCCATTCTTTGGGCAGGTACAGCTCGAAGCTGAGCGGCCACGTGAGGTGGTCGCCGAACAGCACGGTGGACACCGCTCGCTGTCGTTGAAGAGGCCTTCGAGGTACTGACTGGCCGCCGCGCGCTGCGGGTGCCGGCTGAAGCAGCCCGCGAACCGGTCCGTAAATTGGCCGAACCGCCGCAGGAGCGCTCGAGCCGTCACGCGCTGAAGCGTACGAAACTCTCAACATTTGTACAAGTATGAAGTTGTGGATCGTCGCGAACGGAACATTGGAGCTAACAAAGTAGTGTTAGGCCAAACGACTCTGGCCATCAGCGTTGGAATCTGACCCCATTTTCGCGCGCGACGGCCGGCAACTTGACCCGATCCAGTAGCGGTGTCAAAATGTTGACACTTAACGGTGTGGCCTGTCCGGTCGGGTTCACCCAACCTCTGTACCCCCACTTCAGCGAGGAATTACGTGGAGCAGGACATCCATCTCCTGATCGTTGAAGATGAGGCCGCACTACGAGAGACCACGGCCGAACGCCTGGGCGACCGCGGGTTCCAAGTCGTCGCGGTCGCCAGCGGGGAGGAGGCCGTCGAGCGACTCAGCGAATTCGCCTTCGACGTGGTGCTGACCGATCTCCGCCTTCCAGGCATAGACGGCCGGGAAGTGCTCGGTGCCGCGATCGAGCGCTACCCCGAGATCGTGGGTATCGTCATGACCGGCTTCGGCACCGTCAAGGACGCGGTCGAGGCGATCAAACGCGGCGCGGCCGAGTTCATCACCAAGCCGTTTCAGTTCGATCAGCTCCTGCACGTGCTCGCGTCGGCCCTCGAGCAGCGCCGGCTCCGTTCAGAGAACGCGTATCTGCGGTCACAACTGGAAGACCGCTATCGATTCGAAGGGCTCGTGGGCCGCAGCCGACAGATGCGGGAACTCTTCGACCTGCTCGAGACCGTCTCGGCCAGCAGCAGCACCGTGCTGGTGACCGGCGAGACCGGCACTGGCAAGGAGTTGGCCGCGCGAGCGATACACCACAACAGCCGTCGACGTACGCATCGGTTCGTCGCGCTGAACTGCAGCGCCGTCCCCGAGACGCTCCTGGAAGCCGAGCTTTTCGGACACGTGCGGGGCGCCTATACCGGTGCGGTCGCCAACCGCGCCGGTCGTTTCGAAATCGCCGACCGCGGCACACTCTTCCTCGACGAGGTCGGCACCATGAGCGTCGCCCTCCAGGCCAAGCTGCTGCGGGTGCTGCAGGAACGAGAGCTGGAGCGCCTTGGCGACACCCGCACAATCAAGATCGATGTCCGGGTCATTGCCGCCACCAACGCCGACCTGCCGCAACTCGTGCAGGACGGCCAATTCCGGGAAGATCTCTATTACCGACTGAACGTGATTCCAATCGGCCTCCCGCCGCTACGAGAGCGCCGCGAAGACATTCCCCTGCTGGTCCGCCACTTCGTCAACCGTCTCTCACAACAGCAGACGCCAGCCCGCGAAGTCACTGTCACCCAGGAAGCGATGCGCCGCATGATGGCCTATGGCTGGCCGGGGAACATTCGCCAACTCGAGAACGCGGTCGAGCGCGCCTTGGCTCTCGGTGGCGAACGCACCCAGATCGATGTCGGAGATCTCCCGCCCGAGCTCCAAGAGTCCGCGGCGCTGGAGCAACCCGTGGCCGTCGCCCTCCCGGAGGGCGGCGTCGACCTGCCCGCCTACATCGCGAACATCGAGCGCGGATTGATCTCGCAGGCGCTGAATGAGACCGACGGCAACAAGCAACGCGCGGCCCAACTGCTGGGACTGAAGCGAACCACGCTGGTAGAGAAAGTGCGCCGGCTGCGGCCATAGCCGGAGGGTGACACCTCGTAGAGCATGGTGGCCAGGCTCTAGCGCCGGCTACTTTGCGAACGGAAACAGCCTACCCGTCTCACTCATGTAATCCTCGTAGGCTTTGCCAAAAGTCGAGAGCATCATTGCTTCTTCATTCGGAAGGCGTACGAAGTACATCACGCAAAAGGTCATGACAACCGCCCAGCCCGCCAACCAGTTGTCGAGCAAGAGCGCCTGAGCGAGGCTGAAGAGCCAGATCGCGGCATACATCGGATGTCGGACGCGACGGTACACCCCGTGCCTTACGAGTTCGTGACCGCGTCGGGTCTCCAACGTCGCCGACCAGTTGAGGCCCAGGTCCACATGCGAACGCCAGAAGAGCCAAAGCCCGAACACCATTAGCACAACGCCGCCCGAGTGAACCCACACGGGAAGCTTGTAGTCCGCGAACGAGAACAGTGGCGTCAGCAGATAGATCACCGGAAACAGCAGGCTCGTGACGACCATGCCGGCCAACAGGGCCCTGTCGTGCAGACCAACTCGGCGGTTGATCGGTTGGTTGTGCTTCGTGAGAGTGGCAAACTTGCCGCGCGTCGTCACGTAGACCACGAATCCGATCGTGAAAACGATGTTCCAAGGCTGCGAGATCGCCACTGTGTTGTTGAGCTCAGCCGAAGCGTCTGTCGAGCCGTCCGTCCGGCCTCACGAGCCGCCCTCGGCCGAACCGTCCGAATCGTCGACCTGGCTCATCTCGCTCCGTGTGGTCACCGCCAGTGCCCGCACGAGGATCCCGGCCAGCAGCGCGAGGGTAAGGATGGTGTAGAGACGAGCATAGACAACTGGTTGAAGGTCAAGGAACAACCCACCCAACCCCGCGATGAGCGCCAGCAGCACGCCGACACAGACAAGCTCACGGCCAATGATTCTGTTGACCTCGAACCACACACGCCGGTCGGCGAGCGTCGCTTGAAGTCTGACGCCATAGAACGCATTGGGTCCGATCCTCCCCAATGCCAGCGGCACGGCGAGAGCGGAAATCAACAGGCTGACACCGGCGAAGATCATCGAGACATCCACCCTGCCATCACCCATACAAGCCTCTCCGGTGTGTCGAGCGAACGCGTGCTAGACCGGCCGGCTCTCCTGACGTAGACACCTCATGCACGACCGCCCGCAGCATCTCGGGTTCTCGCTACGTACGTACGGATGACAGACGGTGCCGTCTCCACCGGCCACACGTCGAAACCCTTCGCTTTCAGCCGATCGATCCCAGGTGCTGGCAGAAACGTTGTGATCAGTTCCAGCAAATCGCCGTCCTCGAGACGTCTGGCCTCGCGGATCACCCGATAGGCGAGCGCTCAGGCGAACAGCGGTAACGACTCGAACGACCCCTTGAGAATGGACGCCGAGTCATTGACGCCGAGCCACTCCTCGATCATCGTCGCGTAGACGCGGCGGAAGTCGGTGGTCATCTTCAGGTTGCCGTCGTCCAGATCGGTCAGGCTCGGGTGGCGGCCGTGCAGCCCGCCCTGGACTCCACTGCCGATCACAAACATCGGGGTCGCGGTGCCGTGGTCGGTGCCGAGGCTGGTGTTCTCTTCGACCCTGCGCCCGAACTCGGTGAACATCATGATCGCGACGTCGTCGGCGCGGCCGATGCGTTTGAGGTCTTCGACAAAGCCGCGGACCGCATCGGCGGTGTAGGTGAGCAGACGGGCATGAGGATCGGCCTGATGCACGTGCGTATCGAACGAGTTGCCCTGGTAGCTCACGTAGTAGAGCCGGGTGGGCATCTCGGCGTTGACGAGCGCGGCGACGCGTCTGAGCTGGGCCGAGAGCCCGCCGATGCCATAGTCGATCGGGGTGTTGTAGCCGGCGGCCGCTTCGCGCACGAACTGGGAACTCTCTACCGCGTTGGCCGCCGTGGCGGAGAGGAAGTCAAGGGCTGGATTGTCGGGCGCTGTCGGGTTCATCGCTTCAATCGCCTGCTTCTCCGCCTCGGACCCCACCCGCCGGAAGCTCCGTGGGTCGTTGAACACCAGCGGCTGATGGTTGCGCGCCTGCACCGCCAGCGACTGGCGGGTGCCGATGTTGACGATCATGTTGCCTTGGGCGTCGTGGTCATACGCCCCGTCGGCCAGCCGTCCCAGCCAGCCCAGCGGCTCCCCACCGTTGGGCACACCGGTGTGCCAAAAGCCCATGGACGAGAAATGGGACAGACTGGGGTTGTCATAGCCACAGCCGTGGACCACACCCATCATGCCGTCCGTGTAAAGACGCTCGAATCCGACCATGGACGGGTGCAGACCAAAGCCGTCTTCTATCTTGATGGCGTCAGACTCGCGGATACCGATGTTGGGTCGCGCGCGGTAGTACTCGTCGTTACCGAACGGCACCACGGTGTTCAATCCGTCGTTGCCACCTGACAGCTCCACTACCACCAGGATGCGCTCCGGGTTCGCTTCCATGCTGGTGCCGAGGAGCGCCTCGGCGGTCAGGGCCTCGGTGGTGCGACTCATCAACAGCGGCAGACCGGCAGTCACGCCGACGCCGTAGAGCCCCTTGCGTAGAAAATCGCGTCGCGAGCATCCGCAGCGGTTGAGATGGCGAATCGTCATGGTCTTGTCTCCCTAGAGTCCCCGTCCTACGCGAGTTGGTATTCCGGCGCACTCAGCACGAGATAGAGCAGCGAGCGAAGCGCCAGTTCTTCTTGCGGGCCAGGCGCGGCGGGCAAACGGTCGCTACCCAGATCGTCCTGTAGCCGGTCGACCAGCACCGCGCGGGCGGCGGGCGCGAGCGGCACACGCAGGAAGCGGTGCACGAAATGATCGACCGCGGCCTCGACGGTGGTGGCGCCGACGCCTTGCAGCATGCCGGCCAGGTCGAGATCGGCGGTTCGGCGCGGAATGAGATGCAACCGATCGTAGGCCATCACATACCCCATGTAGCCGCCGTACCGCGTGTTGTAGTCTTCGTCGCGGTCGGCCATCTGGCTGGACTCAGAGTCGCCCTCTTGAGTGGCGGCCGTGATGTTCATGCCTCGATCCATACGTGCGCCGACCTGCGCGTAGATGCCCGGCAATGCGCGGTCTGGCGCCCAGAAGCCGTCGGTATCTGGCAGCAGCACCCCGCGAAACAGATTGCCTCGTTCCAGCAACAGCGCCGGGGTGATCCAGACGCGGCCGCCAGCCCAACCCGCGACGTTCGGGGGGTTGAACAACGTCTGTCCCAAACCGGCCGTCAGTCGGCCAAAGTCTGGAATCGTGGGCAGTTCCGTCAGCCCCAGCTTGCGATACGTCGAGACCACCAGATGCACCGGGCTCTTGATCTGGGTGGCGTACGAGGCCGGGCTGTAGAAGTCTCTGGACAGGAAGATGCGCCGCAGCAGCGGCCGCAACTCGTAGCCGGACTCGCGGAAAGTCTCGGCCAGAGCCGTCCGGATACCATCGTCCAGGTCCTCGCGCACGAAATACCGATACAACTTGGCACCGATGTATTCCGCCGTCACCGGGGTATCGAGAATGATGTCGATGATGTCGTCGCCGTCCCAAGCGCCAGTGCGACCCAGAAACGTCTTCTCGTCGTCGTCGTGGGTCGCCGCGTCGAATTGGAACTCGAGCACGTCGTTCGTCCACCCGGTGAAGGCGCGGGACGCCTCGCGGATGTCCTGTTCCGAGTAGTTGCCCACCCCCATCGTGAACAGCTCAAGCAGCTCTCGCCCGAAGTTCTCATTGGGATGGCCCTTCCGATTTTCGCCATTGTCCAGATACACCAGCATCGCCGGATCGGTCAGAATCCCCGACAAGAGGTCGCCGAAGCTCTCCCCCGCGTTAGCGCGCAGCATCTCGTTCTGCCGGAGCATCATCCGCGTGTCGCGGACCTTGGTGTTGCCGGTCGCGAAATGCCCGTGCCAGAACAGAGTCAGCTTCTCTTCGAGGGGACGGCGGGTGACGAGCATCCGCTCCGCCCACCAGACCGCCAGCCGCTGGGTCTCGATGGCATTCGACCGCAGCCCGAAGAAGAACTTGTTGACGACCGGCTGGAGCCGACGTGACTCGCCCTCCGGCAGCACCTCGACCCCCATTGACACGCCGGTCTCACGCGCGATGCGCACGGCGTCGGCCCGACTCTTGGGGAACGGGTCCATCGCGGCGTCCCAGATGGGAGAGGCCTCAAAGGCGGGTGTCGCGCTGTTGTCGACGTCGGCGAAGTTGACCAACTCGTCGACCGCCTGCTCAGGCGTCATCGCCGCTAGCCGCTCGATCTCGGCCGGCGTGGCCCCAAATCCCGCGCGCTCTATCAGATGCGCCGCCTTGTCGTAGTCCCAATCGGTCGCCGCGATCGGGTGCAGATCGTTGACCCAGCCCGCCGGGCCTGACCCGGCCGCGGTAACCACGGCGACCGCCACGGCGGCCAGCAAAGCGCCGCCGAAAATCCAGGACACGGGCCGTATGAGCGCCTGACACCAGCAGACAGAGCCAGGGGCACCCGGTTCGAAGTCGCTACGCGTCGAATGCACCGCCTTCATCGGCGACCTCCGGTAGGAAAGGAACGGTTGTTCAAACGCCGATCATACGTCAAGCACGGGTAGGATCGGCCGATCCGCGCATTCGAGGCAGGGCGGTTTCCTGACGAGGCGTTCGTCTGGCAAGGCGCAAGGAGGGAGCAGCCAGGCGGGCTGAGACCGACGAAGCAACGACGTCCAGGCGGATGCCTCGTCAGGAAACCGGGTCTCGGTGGACGGTGTCGGTGGTGAATGCGGGCGTGCACACCGCCACATATTCGGCCCCACCCGGATCGGGGCTGCTGTAGCGCACCCATTCACCTGGTGCCGTCACCACGGCCTGGCCGGCCCGCACGTCGCACGAGCCCGCTTCGTGCTCGACTCGCAGCATCCCCCGAAGCACGACTGTGATCTCTTCGAACTCTGGACGCTGTCCCGGCTCGAGCCACCCCTCCGGCGACACCATGCGCGCCACGCTCACCCCATCGTGACCGCTGTTGACACGTCCGGCGTACTCCTCGATCCGCTTCGGGAGATTGCCCGCCGCCTGGATGACCGTCGGACTCTCGATCACTCGGGGCATGCATACCTCACGGCCTCGGTTTGACGAACCGGCACTGACGGCGGGGGACCGTCAACCTGGAAATGGTCACGAATGATGCCGCGCAACTCGTCAATAGAGCCGGCGTGATTGATCGCAATGCGAAGCCGCGACCCACAGCCAAACCCCTTGGTGTACCACGACCCCAGCGCCCGCAGCTTGTTGATGACCCACCGCTCACGGGTGGCGGCGCTCCGGCGCTTCGGTCCGGCCTTCAGGTTCGCCTCGGCGCGGTGGCGAAACCCCTGCGCCTCGTCCTGGCCCTCTGACAGCAGCAGGTCGATATAGGTCAGCAGGAACCGACCGCGGTCCTCCGATGGCACGGAGGACGCTGTTTCCCCGCACCGCAGCCGGTGGGCCTGCTCGAAGATCCAGGGATTGCGCAACGCGCCCCGCCCCACCAGCACCCCGGCCACCGCCGTGTCCCGCATCCGATCCACGGCATCTTCCGGCGCCACGCAGTCGCCGCTGCCAAACACCGGAATGGACACCGCGCGGGCGACGTCGTCGATGAGACCCCAATCGGAACGACCGGAATAGGACTGTTTCGCCGTTCGCCCATGCACCGCAACGGCGGCGGCCCCGGCCTGCTCCATCAGTCTCGCCACGGCCGGTGCGTTGACATGGTCGTCGTCCCACCCGGCTCGCATCTTGACGGTCACGGGAATGGACACGGCCTCAGTCATCGCCGCCACGACGGTCGCCGCATGTTCCGGCGTCCGCATCAAACTGCATCCGGCTTGGTGCTTGGCGATCTTTGGCACCGGGCAACCCATGTTCACGTCCACGATGTCGGCGCCCAGCCCCTCGACGATACGGGCCGCCTCGGCCATCGTCTCCGGCGTACCGCCGAAGATCTGAATCGACACCGGTCGCTCTTCTTCCGTGTACTCGGCGTATTCGAGGGTCCGATCGATACCCCGCACGAGCCCTTCCGAACTCACCATCTCGGTCACCACGAGCCCACACCCGCCGCGCCGCTTCACCAGCCGCCGGAACGCCGTGTCGGTCATGCCAGCCATCGGCGCCAGTGCAAACGGCGACTCCAATGTGACCGACCCCACTTTGACAGCGCTGGATTTCATAGAACTAGAAACTCCCTCACCGAGCGCAGTGTCCTGGCGAGGCGTTCGTCTGGCAAGGCGCAAGGAGGGAGCAGCCAGGCGGGCGGTGACCGACGCAGCAACGCCGCCAGACGGACGCCTCGCCAGGACACCTAGTACGCCTTGACGTCGGCGGCATCGACTTCAACCGACACGGCCTGGCCGATCAGGTCGACTGACAAGACGAGCCTGGCGTGAGCGCCCTTGCGAACGAGGCGCCCAACCACCCCCTTGAGCGCGCCATGCACCACTTCGACCCTCATCCCCTCGTGAATGAGGGGGCACGGGTCGTACAGCAGTTCGGTGTCGACCAGACGCCGGATGTTCTCGAGCTCCGCCGGCGCGATGGGGGCCGGCTCGCCGTCGAACGACACGATGTTCACGACACCGGTGCAGCGGAGGACACCCAACCGCTGCGCGGCATCGAACCGCGCGAAGCAGTAGCCGGGAAACAGTGGCCAGGCGATTTTCTTGCGTCGGTCCTTCCACCGGCTCCACCGGGTAATGGTCGGCAAGAACGTCTCGACCTGCTTGCGCTCGAGCTGCTCGCGCACGACGTGTTCGTGCCGCGACCGGGTCCAGAGCGCGAACCAGGGAGCCAATTCGACAGCAGCCTCTGGTGAGACGGGCACAGCAGTCACGTCCGGAAGAGGAGTCGTCACGTGGGGCGTTTCGGCCTCAGAGACCACTGGCAGCCGCCCGAGCGGCCACAAACGCCTCGTAGACTTGTCTCAGCGCGTCATCCTTCCACTCGATGATGGCCGCCTCGCGCAAGTCCGCCAAATAGTCGTTGAGCTCTTTGTCTTGTCGGCTCTCGGCGACGGAATTGACGATACTGGCTCGAATCTCGTCGAACTCCATCGGCGCCGCCGGCGTCATCGCCTCGAGCTTCAAAATCTGATAGCCGGCTGCCGTCTGTTCGACCGCACCAACGTCGCCCACTGCGAGCTGCTCGACACGCGCGCGCACCGCCTCGGCCAGATCCGTCAGGTTGATCGGCCCAATCTGGCCACCATTCGCGTTCGACGCGGCCGTGGACACTTCGGACGCCACCAGTGCGAAGTCTTCACCTCCCAGCACCCGGGAGTGCGCGGCCTCGGCCGTCGCGGCCGCGCGTTCGGCGCCGGCCGTCGCGAGGGGCCCGGTGCCTTCCGGCGTGGCAACCACAATCTCGCGGAGCGTCACGGTCGCCGGGGTGGTGAACTCCTCCAGGTGATCGTCGTAGTACTCCCGGGCTTCGGTCCCAGTCATCACGATGCGACTGTTCACCTCCGCGTTGCGTACCTGCTGGATGAGCATCTGCTTCTCCAACACATCCCGCAACGTGAGCATCGTCATCCCGTCGGTTTGGGCGAGTGCTTCCTCGAGCTCCTCGTCGTCTTCGAAACCGTTTTCCACCATAATGCCGTCGACAACTTCGTTGAACTGGTCGTCGCTCAGCGAAAAGCCCATCTCACGGCCTCGCTGCTCCAGCAGCATGTTGTCCACGGTATTGGCGAAGAGCTCCGGCGTCATCTCCCGCATGACCCGACGCAGCTCGGCGTCGGTCTGCGGTGGGTTCGGGAGGCCTTGTATGCCGGCAATCTGCGCCTCCTCGAGGTCAGTCTGCGTCACCAGGTCGCCATTGACCTTCACCAGGATTCGTTCGACGACGAGGGCCCCGGACACGTTCGAAGACAGGCGAGGAACCGCCTCGTCTGGCACCGATTGCGCCTGGGCCGCACCGGTCCCCAGGACGGCAACCGCGACCATGATTCCAAAAGTGCGTGTCTGCATACCAGTTCCCCTTGTCACGATTCTATCGTTTCCAGGCCGCGCAACTCCACCAGCAGGTCGCCGACCCGCGCCAGCAGCTGCCCGACCCCTTCGCGATCCCGCTCGGCCCGCTGGAAATCGACGCGCGAGAACCCGGCGCGTACATCCTCGGTGCGGGCTCGAGCCGTCCACCAGGACAGATGGCTGGATTCCGTGGGTGTGCCCCGTTCTTGCAGGTCCATGGTGAGCATGGACGGCGGCTTGAGCAGGACATCCGCACGCCGCTCGACGAATCGAATCAACCGCACCGGATCCACCGTGGTCGTCGGCCTGAACTTTAGGACGAGCAGCTGCCCGTTTCGGTCGAGAGTTTCCACGCCCAGGTGGTCGGCCAACAGACGCATGCGACCGTACTCGACCAGCGTGGCCACCGACGGTGGAATCGGACCGTAGCGGTCACACAGCTCGTCCAGCAAGGCGGTGAGGTCGGGCTCGACGCGGGCGCCGGCCACCCGGCGATACACGGTCAGACGCTGGTTCGTGTCGGGCACGTACTGTTCGTCGATCTTGAGGTCGAGATTGAGGTTCACGGTGGCCCGTAGCTCGTCCTCGAACTCCTCGCCCTTGAGTTCCCGCACCGTCTGTTCGAGCAGCTTGACGTAGAGGTCGAACCCGATCGATTCGATATGGCCACTCTGCTCGCCGCCTAGGAGGTTACCGGCCCCGCGAATCTCGAGGTCGAGCGCGGCAATCCGGAAGCCGCTCCCGAGGTCGCTGAATTCGCGGATGGCGGTGAGCCGCTGGCGAGCCACCGGCGACAGCGACCCCTCCGGCGGAACCAGCAGATACGCGTAGGCTCGTCGATCCGAGCGTCCTACCCGCCCCCGCAGCTGATACAGCTGCGCGAGACCGAACCGTTCTGCGTGGTTGATGATGATGGTATTCGCGTTCGGAATGTCCAACCCGTTCTCGATGATCGTGGTGGCCAGCAGCACGTCGTACTTGTGCTGCACGAAGTCCACCATGCAGCGTTCGAGCTGGCCTTCCTGCATTTGCCCGTGCGCCACGGCGATCCGCGCGTCCGGCAAGAGTCTCGCAAGGAGCTCGCCCATGGCGTAGATGGACGTCACCCGGCTGTGCAGGAAGAACACCTGACCGCCACGTTCGAGCTCCGTGCGGACGGCTCGCGCCACGATCTGGTGGTCGAAGCGGACGACGTTGGTCTGGATGGCCTGGCGGTCCTTGGGGGGGGTCTCGATCACCGACATGTCGCGAATCCCAACGAGCGACATATTCAGCGTGCGCGGGATCGGCGTGGCGGTCATGGTCAGGACGTCGACGCGGTGCCGCATCTGCTTGATGCGTTCCTTGTGGGCCACCCCGAAGCGCTGCTCTTCATCCACGACAAGGAGGCCAAGGTCGCGAAACACGACATCCTTCGACAGCAGTCGATGGGTCCCGACGATGATGTCCAACTGGCCGTTCGCCAGTGCCTCGAGCGACTGCTTCTGCTCGGCCCGCGTCCGAAACCGGCTGACCAGGTCGATTCGGACGGGAAAGGCCGCAAACCGGTCGGTCAACGTCTTGTGGTGTTGGAAGGCCAGGACGGTCGTCGGGGCGAGCAACCCGACCTGTTTGCCGTCCATCACCGCCTTGAACGCCGCTCGCATGGCCACTTCCGTCTTGCCATAGCCGACGTCGCCACACAGCAACCGGTCCATCGGTGTCGACCCTTCCATGTCGCGCCGGATGTCGGTGACGGCTGTCTGCTGGTCGACGGTCAGTTCGTACTCGAACGCGTCGTCAAATTCCCGGTGCCAGTGGGTGTCGACACTGAACGCGTGCCCCGACACCGCCTTGCGAGCCGCATACAACTTGAGCAACTCTTCGGCCATGTCCCGCATGGCGCCGCGGACCTTGGTCTTGGTCTTCGCCCACGACGTGCCGCCGAGGCGGTCGAGCGTCGCCTTCGTCGACCCGGTGTACTTCTGGAGCAGGTCGAGCTGCTGCACCGGCACGAACAACTTGTCCTGCCCGCCGTACTGCAGCTCCATGAACTCGTGCTGCTCGAGCCCGACCCCGATTTGCTTGAGGCCGACAAACATGGCAACGCCGTGGTCCACGTGCACGACGTGGTCGCCGACCTTGAGGTCACGAAAATCAGAGAAGAACGAACGAGCCGGGCCGGCGCGGCGTGCCCGCACGCGGCGGTCCTCGTCGAACACGTCCGGCTCGGCGAAAAGCTGCAGTTGAGCGTCTGGCAGTCTGAAGCCGCGGGTCAAGTGTCCCGTCGCCACGAGCAACGCCGCGCCCATGGTCTCGTCCGCTTGATCGATCGACAGCGCCCGCAGGTCATAGTCGGCCAGGATCTCGATCACCCGCTCGGCCCGACCGGGCGTGCCAGCCACCAGCAACGCGGTCTCGCCCCGCTCCCGGGTGCGGGTCAGCTCGGCGGCCCAGTCGGCGAGGCGACCGTGGAACTCGACGACCGGCTGACACGCCACATGCTGGACGATGTCCGCGGTGTCCTGGTCCTCCCACAGTTGCTCCAGCCGGGTTGCCGCGTCGAGCCAGGCACCGAGGGTTGGCCAGTCGACGAGCAGCGCCTCGGGAGACAGCACCGTCTCACCGCGCTCCTCGGCGTCGGCGAATCCGGTGGCCGCCTGCGACAACCGGGCTTCGATGATGCCCCTCGATTCCTCAGCTTCCGACAGGAAGATCCGGCCCGCCGGCACGCCGAGCAGATAGTCTCCAAGCCAGGCCGATCGATCTGGCTCGGCGCCGTTGAGCTCCGCATCCGCCTCAAACGTCTCGTGCAACGGCACAATATCGGCGCGGTCGAGCGTCTCGGTGGAGCGCTGTGTGGCGGGGTCGAACCGCCGCAGCGACTCGAGGCTGTCGCCGGCGAACTCGGCCCGGATCGGTTGGTCGTCGCCGGCTGGGAAAAAGTCGACTACCCCACCGCGAATACAGAATTCGCCGTGCGCGTCGACGGGGTCTTCCGGTGTAAAACCCGCATCGGCGAGCCGGTCACTCAGGTCGGGCGGTTCGAGCAACGCGCCCACGGTAAGGCCCTGGCCGGCCCGCAGCAATCTGGCGGGCGGGCTCACTCGGGGGAGCAACCCGGCGGCGGCGATTACCACGATCCGAACCGAGCCGTCGGCCAGCCCATGCAGCGCCCGGCCGCGAGCCGCCGCGACTTCGAAATGGGGTGCGAGTCCGCGATAGGGATCGACTTCATGGGACGGGCACGGGAGCACATGCCGCCGCAGCTCGTGGTCCGACAACCCTTCCAGACCGCCGAGGAAGAAACGGACGTCGGCGAGCGTCTGCTCCACAGCGGCGTCGTTCGGTACGATGACGGCTACTACGCCGTCGGCCGCCGCGGCCGCGACCGCGAACCCCTTCGCGGCCGGTGACAGACCGGACACCCCGCGACCGCCGGCGCCAAAACCAGACTGCGAGGCCGCCCGCTTGAGCAACGCTTGCAGGGTCAGAGATGTCGTAGACACGGGGTGCTCGGGTCAGCGCTGCGGCGGGGGTCCAGGACCAGGACGAGGTCTGTCCGGTCAGACCCGCTCACTCGGTTGTTGCGTCCTCGGCCGCTGAGGTGGTCGCATCGGTCGTCGCCGGTGCCGGGTCGACGGCGGGGGCCACGTCCGAATCATCGGTGTCCGGTTTGAACTGGACGTTGTCAGAGAAGCTCCACTCGTGATGCGGCCGATAGATGCCCACGTCCTTGGTCCTGGACTTCACACGAAAGGTATAGAGCAAGCGGTGGTAGTCGTAGGAAAATCCGTCGCGCTTGTGCGCGGCCACGTCGAGCTTGTAGGTACCCCCCACCAGATCCAGTCGGTCGATGACAAACGAGACTGTGGCCTCGCCCTTCAACGATCTGGACGTCATCTCTTCGATGTGGGTGTTGGTCCCGTAACAACACACTCCGTCGTTACTGAAGATGCTGATCCCGAACGCAAAGTCGTCGACCTCGATGGGGGCGCTGACCTGCATGCGAATCGTCAGGCGCTCGCCGGTGTGAAAGACATGCGCCGGTCCGTGGTCTCCCTCGAGCGTCACCCTGTTAATTCGAACCCCACCGGATCCCCACCGGCCCTCTTTGGCCACGAACATGTTGTCGGGTTGGGCATCGTCGTCCGCCGCGTCGGTGTCGGTCGCCTCGTCGCTCTCCGGCTCCGATTCCGACGCCGGTCCTGCCGCCGGCTCGGGTTCGACCGGCTCGGTGACGACTGGCTCGGGCGGGGCCGACACCGGCGTTTGTTGCGCCTTCGCGTCCTGAGCGGCAAGCAGGAGATCCTCGGCCCGCTCGACGTCGGACAGATACATCTGCACGACCCGTTTGGGGTCGCCGACCAGACGGTTCTCTCCCCTCTCGATCCACAGTGCTTCGTCGCAGAAGCGCTCGACCATCGACAACCCGTGGGTGACCAGCAGAATGGTCTTCCCTCGACGCTTGAACTCTGAGAACTTGTCGAGACACTTCAGGCTGAAGCCCTCGTCGCCCACCGCCAGCACCTCATCCACGAGCAGGATGTCCGGGTCGACGTTGATCGCCACGGCAAACCCCAGCCGCATATACATCCCGGACGAGTACGTCTTGACCGGCGCGTCGATGAAGTCTTCCATCTCCGCGAACTCGACGATCTCGTCGAAGCGTCTGGTGATCTCCCGCCGGGACAACCCCAGCATCACGCCGTTGATGAAGACGTTCTCGCGACCAGAGATCTCTGGATGAAAGCCGGCTCCCAACTCGATGAGTGCCGACACACGTCCGTTGACGCGAACGGCGCCACTCGTCGGCTTGGTGATACCAGCGACGAGCTTGAGCAGCGTGCTCTTCCCAGAGCCGTTGCGCCCGATGACGCCGTAGGTCACGCCCTTCCGGATGGTGGCCGACACATCCTTCAGCGCGAGGAACGACTCCTCGGGACGGAGATCCTTCGCCAGGCTGCCTGTGAGCAGCGCACTCTTGAGGGTGGCGTAGCGCCGGGAATGCCCGTGACGCCGGTACACCTTGGTAACGTGGTCGAGTTCGATCGCGGCCATGGGTCCGTGTCTACACTTCCTCCGCGAACGAGTCGCGGAGCCGGTCAAACAGCCAGTATCCCAACAGAAACAGCACGGCCCCGGCGACACCCAGGGCGAGCAACCACTTCCAGTGGCCGAACGGTCCGCGGTAGAAAAAGATCTCCTGGTAGGAGATGGCGAGATGCGCGAATGGATTGAGGTCCATGAACGGTTTCGCCTGGTCAGGCAGGAACGCCATCGGATAGATGATCGGGGACGCGAACATCCACAGCGTGAGCAGGTTCGCCAGCAGGTCCTTAATGTCACGAAAGTGCACCGTCAGGGCGGAGAGCACCATCGCGAGACCCAAGGTCAGGATGAACTGGACCGACAGCACCAGGGGAAACCAGACCAGCTCCGCTGGATCCAGGGGCATCGAGTAGTAGAGCAGGAAGCCGACAAGAATCGGCAGGCCAAACAGAAAGTGCACCATGTTCGAAATGACTGAGACCACGGGCAGAATCTCAGCCGGGAACATGACTTTCTTGATCAGGTTGCCATTGATGATGAGCGCGTTGGCCGCGTCCATCAGTGACGAGGAAAACCAGGTCCACGGCAGCAGTCCGCAGAACATAAAGACCGCGTAGGGCTCGACGTTGACTTCCTCACCCCGAGGCATGATGTAGGTGAAGACGAACGAGAAGACCAGCAGAAGCAGGAGCGGGTTGACGAAGGACCAGAAATACCCGAGCACCGAACCGCGGTAGCGCGCCTTGAGCTCGCGGACGACGAGGGTCTGGATGAGGGCCCGGTAGCGGAAGAGCTGCCGCAAATTAGCCAGCATGGACTTCGAGCACGACGACGGTCACGTTGTCGGGTCCTCCCCCGTCGTTCGCGCCCTTGATCAGGGCGTGACACAGGGCGTCGAGGTCAACCTGTTGCTGCAGCACCTCGCCGATCTGGTCATCGGTCAGCACGGCGAACACGCCGTCTGAGCACAACAGCAACCGGTCCCCTGGTTCCAGCGACAGTTCACGAATGTCGACCTCCAGCTCTTCCGAGCCGGAGAGCGCGCGCGTCACGATGTTACGCCAGGGATGCGCTCGCGCCGCGCTTTCGGTGAGCGTGCCCGCCCGGATCTGTTCTTCGACCCAGGAGTGGTCGCGAGTCAATTGATCGAGCTGTCCCTCGTGTGACCGATACACGCGACTGTCGCCCACATGGGCCAGGGTCACCACACTATCGGCGATGAGCGCCGCCACTGCCGTCGTGGCCATGCCCCGAAGCTCGGTCGAGGCCGCGACCTCGGTCGAGATACGACGGTCCGCCATCTGGAAGCCGGCATCCAGACGGTTGGCGTTGACGCTCTGGTTCGGGTTGAACGGGATGGGCCAGGTCTGGTCCGAAGACACCGACACGGTCGCTTCCACGAAGGCCACAATACCCTCGATGGCGGCCTGGGACGCCACTTCTCCCGCGGCGTGTCCGCCCATGCCGTCGGCCACGACAAACAGCCCCAGGTCTTCGCGGACGGCGAGGTTGTCTTCGTTGACCGAGCGCCGCAGGCCCTTGTCCGTCGCCGAAGCAACCGCAATGCGCATAGGCTCGTATCATGTCGGGTCGCGCCCCTGGGCGGGAGGCTTACCCTTGATTTCTGGCGCGGGTCGCGACTCGTAGCCGAATTAGTGATTTCAGCATGGCGATTCGCGCACGTTCGAAGTCCATGTCGAGCACCGGTGTGTCCAGCCGTCCCTTGGCGCGATGTTCGGCATCCTTGGCGCGGGTGACGTCGATTTCCTCGGCCGACTCGGCGATCTGCGCCAGAATCGTCACCCGATCCGGCTGCACCTCGGCGAACCCAAACGACACGGCGACGTAGGATGTTTCCCGACCACGACGGTACCATAGCTCACCGACCTGAAGCGTGGCCAGAAGTGGGGTGTGGCCCGGCAGCACACCGAAGGACCCTTCGGCGCCTGGGATCTGCACTTCGTCGATCTGCTCGCTGACGACGGCACGCTCGGGCGTGACGATCTCGAGGGTCAGATGGTCAGGTAGAGGCATGGTTTACGCCGCCTCGCTCTTCATCTTGTCCGCCTTCTCGATCGCCTCGTCGATGCTGCCCACCAGGTAAAACGCCTGCTCTGGCAGGTCGTCGTGCTTGCCGTCGACAATCTCCTTGAACCCACGGATCGTGTCGGCGATCGACACATACTTGCCTTCAAGCCCGGTGAACTGCGTGGCGACGAAGAACGGTTGCGACAGGAACTTCTCGATGCGGCGTGCCCGCGACACGGCAAGCTTGTCTTCCTCCGACAGCTCGTCGATACCGAGAATGGCGATGATGTCCTGGAGGTCCTTGTAGCGCTGGAGCACCTGCTTGACCTCACGGGCCACGTTGTAGTGTTCGTCCCCAATCACGTTCGGGTCGAGAATGGTGGACGTCGATGCTAGCGGGTCAACCGCCGGGTAGATGCCCTTCTCGACGTAGGCGCGAGACAGGTTGGTGGTGGCGTCAAGATGGGCGAAGGTCGTAGCCGGAGCCGGGTCGGTGTAGTCATCAGCCGGGACGTAGATGGCCTGTACCGAGGTAATCGACCCCTGCTGGGTCGAGGTAATCCGCTCCTGCATCGCTCCCATCTCGCTAGCCAGCGTGGGCTGATAGCCCACCGCAGACGGCATGCGGCCGAGCAATGCGGAGACTTCTGACCCAGCTTGCGTGAACCGGAAGATGTTGTCGATGAAGAGGAGGACGTCCTTACCCTCCGCATCGCGGAAGTACTCGGCGACGGTCAACGCGGTCAACCCGACCCGCTGTCTGGCACCCGGCGGTTCCGTCATCTGGCCGTAAATGAGGGCCACACGTGACTTGTCGCGGTCTTCAACGTTGATGACACCGCTGTCTCGCATCTCGTGCCAGAGGTCGTTGCCTTCACGGGTCCGTTCGCCAACACCGCCGAACACCGAGACCCCGCTGTGCTTGAGCGCGATATTGTTGATGAGCTCCATGATGAGCACCGTCTTGCCGACGCCCGCTCCACCAAAGAGGCCGATCTTGCCGCCCCGCACATACGGCTCGAGCAGGTCGATGACCTTGATGCCGGTCTCGAACATCTGCCGCTCAGTTGATTGATCCACCAGCTTCGGAGCCGGGCGATGAATCGGCCACCGCTCTTTCGTTTCGACCGGCTGGTCCGGGAAGTCGACCGGCTCGCCCAGCACGTTGAGTACCCGGCCCAGCGTCTCCGGGCCCACGGGCACCGTGATCGGCTCACCGAGGTCGACCGCCTCGACGCCTCGCTGCATGCCATCGGTCGGCTTCATGGCCACAGCGCGCACCCGGCCTTCGCCCAGGTGTTGCGCCACCTCAGCGATGATGTCGATGTCAATTCCACTCGCGCTGGTCTTGACGTGCAACGCGTCGTAGATGGCGGGCAGGCGCCCCTGGAACTCGACGTCGATGACCGGGCCAATAATCTGGACCACCTTGCCGACATGCTTTTCCGCCGCTGTTTCGTTCGCCATGCTCTGTGCGTCCTTCTGACTTGGAGTTATATCGCTTCGGCCCCGGACACGATCTCGATGATCTCGCCGGTGATCTTCGCCTGCCGCACCTTGTTCATGTAGAGCGTGAGGTCGGCAATCATCTCGGTGGCGTTCTTGGTGGCCGCTTCCATAGCGGTCAAGCGCGCCGCATGCTCAGCCGCGGCCGATTCGAGCAGCGCGCGGTAGAACTGGACTTCCACATGACGCGGGATCAAACTGTCGAAAATCTGGGCCGGGTCCGGTTCATACAAGTAGTCGGGCAACCGTTCGCCGCCGGGGTCACCGCTGGCGAGTGGTTTTATCGGCAAGACCTGATTGACCACGACCTGTTGCTGGAGCACGTTCTTGAACTCGTTGTAGACGACGTGCACCGACTCCACCTCGCCCTCCGTGAAAGCGGCCACCGCCTCGCGGGCAATCGCCTGTGCGTGGGCGTACGTCAAACTTGAGAAAATGTTCACCAGTTCGAACCGGACATCAAACCCGCGTTTCGCGAAAAACTCGCGACCCTTCTTACCGACCAGGCCAAGCGAGACCCCAGCCCGGCCCGCGCTCGTGATCACCTCAGCCGCCTGCTTCACGATGTTCGAGTTGAAACCACCGCACAGACCTTTGTCGGCGCTGACGACGATGACCAGGGTCGGCCGTGCCGGGGCGTCGGGCCCGCGCCGGTTTAGCAGCGGGTGAACGCTCGTGTCGACCTGGCGCGCCAAACCACCAAGGACGCGCTCCATCTGGCTGGCGAACGGCCTGGCGCCCATCATCGATTCTTGCGCTTTACGGAGCCTGGAGGCGGAGATCGCCTTCATCGCCTTGGTAATCTGCTGGGTCGACTTGACCGCGCGAATGCGTCTGCGAATATCGAGAAGGGATGCCACTGAGAACGCTCTCTGTTAGGGCGCCGGGGTTCTACGCGGCCGCGGTCTGATGAGCCGCCGTGAACTGGGCGGTGAACTCGGTGAGCAGGGCTTCGATGCGACCTTTGAGGTCGTCATCAATCGTCCCTCTGGCGACCAGGTCGGTGAACAGCGCCGGCTCGCGGCCCTCCACGAATTGGTAGAGCTCGGTCTCATAGTCGCGGGCTTGGGTTTCGGCCACGGCGTCGAGAAAGCCGTTGTTCCCCGCGTACACGATGAGTACCTGCTTCTCGACCGCCAGCGGCTGGTATTGCGGCTGTTTCAGCACCTCGACCAGCCGTTTGCCACGATTGAGCTGGTCCTGGGTCGTTTTGTCCAGGTCACTGGCCATCTGGGCAAACGCCGCCAGTTCACGATACTGCGCCAGGTCGAGGCGCAGCGTGCCGGCCACCTGGCGCATCGCCTTGATCTGCGCGGAGCCGCCGACCCGAGATACCGAGTTGCCAACGTTGATGGCGGGGCGCACGCCCTGGTGAAACAGGTCCGACTCCAGGAATATCTGTCCGTCGGTAATGGAAATCACGTTGGTCGGGATATAGGCGGACAGGTCGCCAGCCTGCGTCTCGATGACCGGCAGCGCCGTGAGCGAGCCGCCTCCGAGCTCGTCATTCATCATCGC
>CAUZAY010000025.1:0-23511 GCA_963577695.1 Vicinamibacteria bacterium
ACGCTTGGGAACAACGTCCTGGCCACGTATCGCGTCAACGCGGGGACGGTGTTCTTTCTGGGCTACGACGACCGCTACCAGCAGGGCAACCTGATCGACGATATTGACGAAGGCTTCTTCCCCACCACTCGGTTCGAACGCACCAACCGTGCGTTCTTCACGAAGATTTCCTACCTGTTTCGGTATTGATGGTGGTCGATCCTCACGCGGAATATCGGATCGCTCAGTCACGCCAGCACTTGCAGCGCGTCAAGGGCAGTCCCGGATTGGCTCTCGACACGCTCGACCGATCCGGCTGCGGCGTCCTGTTGCAATTTGCCGCCCCCATCGACCTGCTACCGCAGCCGGCGCCGCTGTGTTTCGACCGACAGTGGCAACCACAGTACCAACCGTCCCTCTGCGAGACACCGCTGCGGGTCGGAACGTTGAACCTGTCGATCGTCAACGACGCCCAGCTGGTCGGCCCCGGGCTCGTCTTTACCCGGGACGGACGGATTCTGGACAAGTCGATCGGGAGGCACGCTGAGCGATTCGGACTCGCGACGGGTCCTGACCAGACCTGCCGGTTGAGCGACGGGCTGACTGGGCTGATCGAAGACGCGCAGCGCGCTGGCGCGGTGTCGGCGCACGACGGTGACGCTTTGCTGCTCTCTGACCCCGCCATCCGACACTTCGGCATGTGGGTCTTGAAATGCCTTCCCAAGCTCAGGATCCTGACGCTGCTCTCGGAGGCCGCTATCAACGTCGTGGTGCCAGCCGACGTGCCCGACAAGTTCCTGGTCCTGATGGAGTCCCTCGGCATCGGTCCTGAACGGGTGGTCTTCCACGACCCGCAGGGTATCTCCAGTTTCCGGAGACTCATCGTGCCGCCGAAGATCTACCGGCCCGCGAGTTCCAGGTACGGGAATCCGTTCGAGGTGTTCCGCACCGGGGCCCGATCGGATCACCGCTCCGTGTCTCGCCTGGCGCGTCCCGGCCGGGGACCTGAGCGCGTCTATGTGTCGCGCCGGGGCAACCGTCGACGGCGGCTCGCCAACGAAAAGGCCGTCGAGCAGATCTTTGCTCGGCACGGGTTCCGGGTCGTCGAGCCGAGCGCGCTCAGTGCAGTTGAGACGCTGGCGTTGTTCCGCGACTGCGAGCTCATCGCCGGACCGCTCGGGTCAGGACTGTACAATATTCTCTTCTCACGACATGCACCGAGGGCGGTCGTGCTCACGCCGCCCGTGACCAAATTCGAGAACATGTTTCTGGCGATGCACCACGTCTGCTCGGCCAAGGGTGGCCGCGCCGGATTCATCTTCGGGCGAATCGTCGAAGGGTCGGCCGGGCCCGGCGGGATGTTCGACTACACGTGGGAGGTAGACATGGGGCGTCTGAGCGAGACGCTCGCGGATCTGGCGCCGCCGCGCGGGTGACACGCCAACGTCAAGAGGTCCTAGGCGGCGTCGCGTGTGTTCGGCGTGCGCTTCTTCATGGTCTTGTTGCAGGCGGCACACAGGTCCAGGCCCTGGAAGTCGAGATCGAGATGCTTCTCGCGTAGTGACCGGATACGGTCGCCATTCCACGCCTCTACCAGGCTCATGTCAGCCACGTTGCCATACGGCATCGTGCCGTTGACGTCATACCCGCACGCCACGATCTGGCCGTTCGACTGAATGGTGAGACTGTCCCAGAGTTTTGGGCAGCTCCGCCGCCGGTCGGGGTCGTACTCAGCCGTGTCGGTTTCGTTGCCGCCGAACTGATCCGTATCAACCGCTCCACCGTAGTTGGTCATCTTCTTGACCAGGACCTTGACGCGCGGCGATTGGTACGGCGCCCAGGCTTGCTCGAAGGCTCGGATCTCCCCACGCTTGATGCCCATGTTGATGATCAATATCGTGACCTTCATTTTGGACTGGCGCTCGCGGTGCTGCTCAAGGAAGCCCTGTGCGTTGGCCACGACGCGGTCGAAGTCGAAACCTCGCACAACCTTGTAGACGTCGCTGCTGTGCGCGTCGACCGAGAGCGTCACGTGATGGAGGCGGCTCTTGAGGAGCTTCTTGGCATTCGCCTGGTTCAGCGTCGTGACATTGGTGGACAGCGAGACCCTGCCGACATCCTTCTTGCGAGACGCGTACCTGATCAATTCGTAGGCCTGGGGATGGAGCAGTGATTCGCCAAAATGGTGCAAGAGCAGCCGGTCGATGCCCTTACCCTGCAGTTCGTCCACGACCCGACGGAACATCGTGTCGGGCATGTGCTGCACCGGACGCGTCATGCTCGTCGTACGGGCGCACATCGGACAATCGAGATTGCACTCGTTCGTCAGCTCGAGGTGGACGATCGCCGGGAACGGGCTCGTGAAGCGCGTGTGGATCGTATCGTGGGCAGAGCGAGCGGGTGCGGCCATACTGGACGGTTCTCCAACGCCGCCATCCGTGATCTGATCTGTTCCGGCGGATGAGGGCTTCGAGTGCTGGGACAAAACACCCAACTCCACGAATAGTAACGCCGGGCAGGCGATTCCGTCACGGAATTCGGTCTGTTGCCTGCCGAGGTGCCCGTCTGGACGGCGTTGCTTCCTCGGTCACAGCCCCGCCTGGCTGCTCCCTCGTCGCGCCTTGCCAGCCGAACACCTCGACAGGAAACCGCCCCGGGTCGTTTTTCAGCACCCTCCTAGACTAGACCGCTCGCCTGTCTGCTCACCCGCCGCGCAGGTCGAAGAGCGGCTCGGCTATCGTCATGTTCGCCTGATACCGCTCTGCGGCACTGACCAGCGCCGTCACCGTCGCCGGTTGCTCGGCCGAGAGGTCGTATCGCTCACCGGGATCGACTCTCAGGTCGAAGAGCAGCGGCGGGTCATGCTCGGTGCGTGCAGGTGGCAGACCGTAACGTCCTTCGGTCACGAAGTGCACCTTGTATGGCCCCTGCCGGAACGCGAACAGCTCGCCCATCCGGTAGTACGCCATGGTGTCGCGCGGGGTCGTGCCTGTACCGAACAGGACAGGGCTGATGTCGACCCCGTCGACCGGGCGGTCCGCAGGCACCACGCCCCCGGCCAGGGTGATCGATGTCGTGAACAGATCCATCGCCGACCCGATGTCCTGGGTCACGCCCGGCTCAATGGTCCCGGGCCACCAGAAGATCGCCGGCACTCGCATGCCGCCCTCGAACGTCGTGCCCTTCCCGTGCCGCAGCGGGCCAGCCGACCCGCCATGGGTCTCGAAACTGGTCCAGGGGCCATTGTCGCTCGTAAAAACCACGAGGGTGTTTGCTGCCAACTCCAGACGCTGCAGCGTCTCCAACACCCGTCCAACCGCCGAATCGACTTCCTCGATGACGTCCCCGTAGGTGCCGGCGGAGCTGTGTCCTTCGAATGGCTCAGACCGGAACAGCGGCATGTGCGGCATGGTATGCGGCAGATACAGGAAGAACGGCTGGTCCTGGTTCGACTCGATGAAGGTCACCGCTTCCTGCGCGTACCGGTCGGTGAGCGTGCTCTGGTCGGCGGGACGCTCGACCTCCTGCTCGTTCCGCATGATCGGCACATGCCAGTAGTCCATGTCTGGAGCGAAGTATGCGGTTCGGTTCGCCATGCCCTCCGGGAGGTGCCAGTCCATGTCGTTCGAATACGGGATGCCGAACCAGGAGTCGAACCCGTGCCGCGTCGGCAGATACTCGGGCAGGTGGCCGAGATGCCACTTGCCGACAATGCCGGTGGCGTAGCCCTGATCCCGCAACGCTTCCGCCAACGTGACCTCGGAGGCGGGAAGACCGGCGCGGGAATCGGGAAAGAAGACGGCGGTGCGTCGCCCGAACATGCCGCTTCTGAGATGCACGCGGCCGGTGAGTAGAGCGGCGCGGCTCGGGGAGCAGACCGGAGCCTGGGCGTAGAAGCTGGTCCACCGCTGGCCCTCGTGCGCCATCCGGTCGAGATGCGGGGTACGGATGTTGGGATGCCCGTACGACCCCAGGTCGCCGTAGCCGAGGTCATCGGCCGTGATGATGACAATGTTGGGCGGTCGGCCGCTCGCCGAGTCCGGTGGCTCGGAGACCGCGGTCGACACACTCGCCGGCGGCGACGGTGAGCAGTTCGTGGCGAGCAGCGCCAAGCCGGCGCACAGGGCCAACTCAGTCGTGCGTGGGGGCCGTCTCATGGCGACTGGTCGTCCTCGTCTTGATCTTCGTCCGCGGACTCCGAGTAGTAGTGGTCAAAGAAGTCCAGTTCGGCCTTACGGAAATCGAACCGGTGCACCCCAGTGTCGCCGAAGTCCAGGAGTTCGTGATGCAGAGGCGTGTAGGCGAGCCACGGCGGTGTGTCCGCGGTGTTGGGATTCCCGGTCGTGGCGAACGCGACCCAGTACGAAGCCATCAGACCGGACACCCAGCGGTCGAGCAAGGTGTACTCGTGCCGTGCGCCCGGCGCATAGAGGTTGTCAAAGACATATCTGATCTCGGCGCCGTGGTAGACACCGGTCGTGCTCGCCGGCGGGACCCGGCTGAAGTGATACAGAAAAGCCGGTTGATTCACGTTCCCCATGAGACGGGCCCACTCGCGCATCTCCCAGCCGAAGTTCTGGTCGTTGTAGGACTTGAGGAACGCGTCGCGAGCGGTTGCGGGTGTATCACCGCCGTACAGCTCCAGGAACGCGTTGGCCTTGTCGCCAAACGTGTCGCGCACCCAGGTCTGATAGGCGGCGACGTCCGCGGGCGCGCGTTCGACCGCCAGCGAGCCCTCGTCAGCGTTCCACCCGACCATGACCGGCACTCGGTGCTGGCGCCCCCCCTCGAAGATGGCACGAGCCGTATCCGGCAGCACCCATCCGTCCACGACGGGTCTCGCGCGGGCCCGGCCCTCGGGGGTGCGCGCCGTCGTCATGACGTCGACGGCCGAGGCGGCACGCATGGTGGCCAGCGTGACGTCGGCGGGATCGTCGATGCCCAAGAGCGCGGCGCCGAATCGTTCGCCCTCCGCCTCTATGGTGACCAGCTCGGGGGTCGCTCCATACGAGCCGAGCACACCGCCGCTTTCGCCGATCGCACGATGAAACAGACCCTCGGCCAGCGGCGTGGCGAGCAGCGTCTGGACGCTCCAGGATCCAGCCGACTCGCCAAAAATCGTCACGCGGTCGGCGTCGCCGCCGAACGCCCCGATGTTGCGCCGCACCCACTCCAGCGCCGCGATCTGATCGAGCACGCCGTAGTTGCCAGACGCGGACTGCGGTGACTCCGCCGTCAGCAATGGATGAGCGAGGTAGCCGAATGGACCGAGACGATAGTTGATGGTGACCAGGACCACGCCGCGGCGGGCCATCGCGCTGCCGTCGTAGCTCGACCCCGAACCGGCCCCGCCGGTCAGGGCGCCTCCGTGGATCCAGACCATGACCGGCAGCTGCTCGCCCGGCGCCGCCGCGGTCCACACGTTGAGATAGAGACAGTCTTCGCTGAGCGGCGGGATACCACCGCCAAGACTCGGTCGACCGCTTTGCGTGCACCGCGGACCGAATTGGTCCGCCGCCCGCTCGCCGCTCCATGACGCCACCGGAGCTGGGGGCTGCCAGCGTCGTTCGCCAACGGGGGGCGAGGCGAACGGCATGCCCTTGAACGCCCAGAGGCCGGCCTCGTCGTCCAGCTGCACCCCGCGGACCGTGCCGGTGTCGAGCGTGACGACACCGTCTTCGCTCGCCGCCCGCGGCGTGGCGACACCAACGCCGACGACGAGAGACAGTCCGACGACCAACCAGCCGTATCGACGATGAGGCATCCGGCATTATAGGGCCCCGTCCCATGAAATCCGACCCCACTCCACGCAGCGGGTGAGCCGCGGATCTTCGTGAACGCGGGGCCGTATACTATGATGTCGACGTGTACGCCGGTCGGGCATTTGCCGCAGCGGGGCTGTCAGGTGCGCTGCTCGCGCTCAGTTTTCCGACGTTCGGGCACCCCGCATCCGCGTGGGTCGCGTGCACGCCTCTTCTGATCGTCCTGCGCGACATCGTCTCCCTCCGACAAGCCTTCTGGCTTGGTTTGACCACGGGCGCGGTGTACTTCGGTGGCACTCTGCCGTGGCTGACCGCCGTCATGGTGTCGTTCGCGGGGTTTCCACGGCTGCTGGGCGTGCTGATCAACGGCCTGCTGGTGGCGTATCTCGCGCTCTTTCCCGCCGCCTTCGCCGTGATGGTGGTGGTGCTCTGCCGGCGGTTCGGGTCGCTTGGGTTGCTGGGGGCCGCGCCGCTCTGGCTCACGACCGAGCTGGGGCGGTTGTGGATCCTGGGTGGGTTCCCGTGGGAGCTGGTCGGCTACAGCCAGACCGACGTCTTGCCGGTGGCGCAACTGGCCAGCCTGTTCGGGGTGCACGGCATCACGCTGCTCGTCGTGTTCATCAACAGTGTGCTCGCCCTGGCGCTGGTCGGGCCACCGCGGTACCGTGTGCGTGTCCTGGCCTCGGCGGCCGGTTTGCTTGTTGTGGTCGTCGCTTTCGGGATGGCCCGGCTGGCCGACAACCGACTCGTACGGGAGGGAGACCCGCTGCGTGTGGGATTGGTGCAGGGCAACATTCCCCAGGACCAGAAGTGGGACGGCGACCGGGAGACACAGATCCTGACCCGGTATCTGGAGCTCAGCCGTCAGAGCACGGACGCCGGCGCGGAACTGGTCGTGTGGCCCGAGTCCGCAACGCCGTTCAGCTTCGAGAGCCATCCCGCGAGTGAGGAGATTCGCCGGCTCGCGCGTGACACCGGTGTCGACCTGGTGTTCGGGAGCACCCAACTGCGGCTGGAGCCGGAGTTTCAGCTCTTCAATGCCGCGTTCGCGCTCAATCAGGAGGGCGAAACATCGGCCGTGTATCACAAGATGCACCTGGTGCCGTTCGGCGAGTACGTCCCGTTCCGGTCGCTCCTCTCATTCGTCGGGCCTCTCGTGGAGGCGGTGGGGCCGTTTTCACCCGGGCTTCACGCCAACACGATCCCGGTCGGGTCTCATCTGGTCAGCGCGGCAATCTGCTACGAAGTCATCTATCCGGCGCTCATCCGGGACTTCGTGCGCAACGGCAGCGAGCTCCTGGTCGCGATTACGAACGACGCGTGGTACGAGCGCTCCGCTGCTCCGCATCAACATTTTCAGCAGGCGGCGATGCGCGCCATCGAGCAGGGGCGCTACTTGGTGCGCGCGGCCAATACCGGGATCAGTGGTGTCGTGGACCCCTACGGCCGCGTGGTGAGACGGAGCGAGCTGTTCGAGACGACCGTGGTCACCGAGGACGTTCGATTGCTGACGGAGCTGACGCTCTATGGACAGGTCGGTGACCTGCCCGCGTATCTGTGTCTCGTGCTGACGGCGGTCGCGATGGTCGTTGCCCGCCGTCCGAGACGTCCGCGAGGGTCCCCCTGATGCCCGCGCCCCCATCGCAGCAGGGGGGGGCGGCATGGTAGTCGCCAATCTGATTCTGGTTGCGCTGTTCGGGTACCTGCTGGCGTCGTTCTCGAGTGCCGTCCTCGTGAGCCGGCTGGCCTACGGGACCGACATCCGCACGACTGGTAGCGGAAACGCCGGGGCGACGAACATCCTGCGCGCGTATGGGTGGAAGCCAGCGGTGCCGGTGTTGGTCGTGGACGTGGCCAAGGGCTTTCTTCCGACCCTGCTCGCGCCACGCCTCCAGTTTGCCGACATGCCAGGGCTCGAAGGGGTCCTCCCTCTGATCGCTGGCGCCGCGGCGGTGCTTGGACACTGCTATCCCATCTTCGCCGGGTTTCGCGGTGGCAAAGGGGTGGCTACCGCGGCCGGGATGTTCCTAGCGTTGTATCCGACCGTGGTGCCCGTCTGTATCGCGGTCTTCCTGGCCACCGTCGCGGCCACCAGATACGTGTCCCTCGCGTCCGTCGGCGCGTCCGTCTCGATGCCGATTGTGCTCGCAGCGCTCCGCTACGGCCTTGGATACGATGTTTCGGGCGTGACCCTGTCCGTGACCACTTTGCTTGCGGGCTTCATCGTGTTCACCCACCGAGCCAACCTGTCGAGGGTGTGGCACGGGACGGAACACAGGTTCGGGTCATGAACACGCCGACCCACGTCATGCTCAACGCGTTGGCGCTGGGCCGCGGGCGCTGGCACTCGCACTGGTTGGCGATCTCCGGCGGGGCAGTCGCGCCGGACCTCTCGATGGTGTTTCTGTACGGCTACGAGCGGCTCGTGCGAGGCACGCCCGAGCGGGTCATCTGGAGCACCCGCTACTTCGACCCGGATTGGCAGCTGGTCGTCGACCTTTTCAATTCGTTCCCACTCATCGGCTTGGGTGCCCTGATCGCCTGGCGGCTGCGATCGACGGCGTGGCTCGCGTTCTTCGCCAGCATGGCGTTGCACTGCGTCACGGACCTGCTGGTGCACCGCGAGGACGCACACGCCCACTTCTTTCCCTTGTCCTCGTGGCGGTTCATCAGCCCCGTGTCGTACTGGGACCCGCGACACTATGGATGGCTCGTCGGTCCGCTGGAGCTTCTGCTGATCGTCGGAGGCGCGACAGCGCTGTTTCGCAGCGAGACGCCGGCGTGGCGGAGGCTCGCACGTGGCGTGCTGGTCACGAGTGTCGTGTTCATCTTGTTTGCGATGACGATGTGGGCGTTCTAGCAGCCCGGCTGGGATCACAAGAGAGGTGAACGCGCCAACCAGAGTTGCCCGACCATGACCCGCGCGTAGCCACCGCCCACGGCGACCGAGATTCTACTCGTTCTCGCGAGCACCGGTCGCGCGGCACGAAACCGGTATCGTGTCCGTATATCCCTGTAGAACGACGCCTGGACTCTTCACGAACCGCAATTGGGGGGCGACCCGTGGGACTGATCAATTGGATCTTCGACATCTATCAACATACCAAGATCGACGAGGCGCGGAAGGAAGCGATGGAGGCGCGGCTGGAGGCCGCCCGCATCAATCGGGGCGGCTCCTGATGCGCAACGGCTCGAACGTGTGATGGGCGAACTGGCGCTGGCCACCAAGACCCTGCAACGTCTGATGATCGACAAGGGGGTCTGTACACACGACGAGCTTCGGACCACACTGTTGAAAGTCGACGGTGAGGACGGCGCTCACGATGGCCGGGCGCCGATCTGACACTAGTTAGGGGGCGCGATCCGGTTCAGCTCGGCGTCTAGGTCGACGATGGCGATGAGGTAGTCGCCCTGGAGTGACTCCATACCGGCGTCGTCGACGGCGGCGTCGAGCGGGCCTGCGTTCAAGATGAAGTCGCCATCAGGAAGGACGACGTACGGGTAGTCGTCGCTGAAGTCGTATCTGTCCTCGAAGAGCGGCAGCGGGGTCTCGAAGCCACCCTCCCCGTCGGTGTCCACGCTGGCCGCCATCAGCCGGCTTCGGTTGAAGTTGCCACGCTCGAGGAAATACAGCTCGGTCCCGTCGTAACTCCAACGCGGTGCCCCGTCCGGGTATGGACGCACCCAGATCTCGGTCCGTTCATTTAGGGTCGATTCGTAGGCCATGAACCGTCCGTTGGGCGAGATCTGGGCCACGCGCTCGTCGTTCCGGGTCTGCACGACCACACCGACCTCGCCGTCCGACCCGAGGCGGCGCAGGTCCCACCGCGTCTGCCCGGACTGGGTGTCCTGGCCAAAGATGAGCTCGTCGCGCTGGGGTACCCAGTCCGATGCGTAGTATCGGTCAGCGCCTTCCAGCAGCACCTCTGGACCCGTCATGCTGCCGTCCGTCGCCAGCCAGACCAGGTCGGACCGGTTCCCGTTGTCCAGATGATCGGTCGAGAACGTCACCCGTGACCCCCCATGCGTCCACTGCGGATAGGTGTTCCTGCCTTCCTGCCGTAGCGGCGTTGGTGGGTGCCCGTCGACTGGATAGACCCAGATTTGACCCTGCTCGCTCGGTCCGGCAATCAGCACCACCTGTTGGGCATCGGGTGAGAGCTGGAGATGGCGCGGGCTTTGGAGCGGGTCGGTGTGCACGGGTGTCGGGTTGCTTCCGTCGTGATCAACGCGGACCAGCGTCTCGCTGCCGGCGAGTCCAACCGATGTCGACACGTAGACCAGGGTGCCGTCGGCGGTCACCGCGAAGTTCGCCGCGCCGCCCCGGACGAACGTGAGCAGGTTCTCTGCCAGGCGAACCGGCGCGCTCGAGCCGGCCGCGATGCGTTCTTCCAGCGTGGGGCCCTCGACCAACTCCAGCACGAGGGCACGAACGCCGTCCGAGTCTTCCAGACCGTGGATGCCGGCGATATTCGGATGGTTCAGCGATGCCAGTACTTCTGCTTCGCGCTGGAACCGTGCCAGTTGGTCGGGGTCGTTCGTGAAGGCGTCCGTCAACACCTTCAGTGCCACCTTACGATTCAACTTGGTGTTTCGGGCGCGATAGACCTCACCCATGCCGCCGGCGCCAAGCGAGCCGGTGACGCTGTACGGGCCGAGTCGAACGCCAGCTTCAAGCGTCATGAGTTCAAGGTGCCTGAACAGATTCCCGCGACTATACGGCGGTCGCACTCGGTGTCGCCGCGTGGTGGCCACTGTTTCCCCCGCCGGACCGTGCCGCGTCCGGTAGAATGGGCGGCATTCACTAGGGGCACGACATGACCATGCTGACGAGACGGGAATGGCACAAGCTGATGGCGGCGAGCCTGCTGGCCGGAGCGGCGGGGAGGTCCGGACAGGCGCAGGCGGGTCGCGCCGAGTCCCGGATCGCCGGGGTGCTCATCGGGGCCCAGAGCTACAGTTTCCGCGACCGTGACCTGCAGGGGCTCATCGACGGGATGGTCGATGTCGGCATCACGAGTTGCGAGCTTTGGGAAGGCCACGTCGAGCCACGCGAGTTGCGGGGACGCGACGCGAGGGATGAGCTTCGGCGCTGGCGGACTACGGTCGGACTCGACCATTTTGCGTCGATCAGCGAGCGCTTCACTCGGGCCGGTCTGACCCTGAACTCGTACAACCTCAGCTTCAAAGATCACTTTTCTGACGAAGAGATTGACCGGGGTTTCGAGATGGCCAAGGCCCTGGGCGTGCCGGCCATCACCGCGTCGGCCAACGTCAACGTCATCCCCCGCGTGGCCCCGCGGGCAACCCATCACGGCATCCCGGTGGCCATCCACAACCACTCGCGTGTCGACCCGAACGAATATTCGAACCCCGACCAGTTCGCCGCGGCGATGGCGCAGGGCGACGGCCGTTCCATCGCCGTGAACCTGGACATCGGACACTACACCGCGGCCAACCACGATCCGGTTGCGTACCTGCGCGAGCACCACGAGCAGATCGTCACCGTGCACTTGAAGGATCGGAAGCGAGACGAGGGCCCGAACACCCCGTGGGGTGAGGGTGACACGGCGATTGGGCCGGTGCTCACGATGCTGCGGGACGAGCGATGGGATATTCCCGCCAACATCGAGTACGAGTATCAAGGTGGCGACACCGTGGAGGAGATGCGCCGCTGTTTCGAATTCTGCAAACGAGCGCTCGCCTGACCCGCGCTCGTTTGCCCGCCGAAGCCTTGGCGAAGGCGGGCCGCTCCTAGCTTTCTTAGCGCCACGACCCCGGCACGAGCCGTCCATTACCTCTACACGCGGCGCCAGACGCACAGATGCCTCTCTCCACCCGCGTCAAGCTGTCGGCCATGATGTTCCTGCAGTTCTTCGTGTGGGGTGCCTGGTCCGTCCCGCTGGGGACCTACCTCGGAGAGACCCTCGGTTTTCCGGGACAGCAGATCGGTCTGGTCTTCGGTACCACTGCCGTCGCGGCGATGATCTCGCCGTTCTTCGTCGGCATGGTGGCCGACCGGTTCTTCGCCACCGAGAAGCTGCTGGCGGCCCTGCACCTGGTCGGCGGCCTGATCCTGTTCGTCGTGGCGACCCAAACGACGTTCACCGCGGTCTACGCGGTGCTGCTGTTGTACGCGCTCTGCTACATGCCGACGCTGGCGCTGACTAACTCGTTGTCGTTCCACCAGATGAAGGACCCGGCCCGTGAGTTTCCGTGGATCCGCGTGCTAGGCACCATCGGCTGGATCGTCGCGGGCAACGTGGTGGGGTTTCTCCGGCTTGAGGACACGGCGCGCCCGTTGCAGATTGCCGCCGCGGCGTCGGTGCTGTTGGGGCTCTTCTGTCTGCTGCTTCCGCACACGCCTCCCGCGAAGGTGGCGGCGCGGGTCACCGCCCGCGACGTGCTGGGTCTTGACGCGCTGCTGCTACTGCGTGAACGGTCGTTCGCGGTGTTCGTGGCTGGCTCGCTCCTGGTCTGTATCCCGCTGCAGTTCTACTACACCTTCGCCAACCCGTTTCTGAACGAGATCGGGGTGGTGAACGCCGCCGGCAAGATGACGCTCGGTCAGTTCTCGGAGCTGGGCTTCATGCTGGCCATGCCGTTGCTCTTTCGACGGCTCGGGGTGAAAGGGATGTTGCTGGTCGGGATAGCCGCCTGGGTCAGCCGGTATTTGCTGTTCGCCTGGGGTGACAACGGTGCCATGGTCTGGATGCTCTATGGCGGCATTCTGTTGCACGGCATCTGCTACGACTTCTTCTTTGTGACCGGCCAGATCTACGTCGATGAGAAAGCGCCCCCCGACCTCCGCGCCGCCGCGCAGGGGCTCATCGCCTTCGTGACCCTCGGCGTGGGGATGTTCATCGGGTCGTTGCTGTCCGGGTTCGTCGTCGACCTGTATGTGGCGGGCGACGGACACGCCTGGCGTCAGATCTGGATCGTGCCGGCCGTCTGGGCCGCTGCCGTGTTGGTGCTGTTCGCCGTCTTCTTCCGTGACCGCCGCACGTCAGCAGCGGCCTGAACCGATTCGCCACCGCGTCCACCATGATTCAGCGGGCCTGAAGGCCCTTGCTACGAGATTGGTCCGGTGCGGGCATCGATGCTTTGGTCGTAGCAAGGCCCTTCAGGGCCGCCAAGGAAATCGTGCCGCACGGCTGCGCTCTGGACAGGTGTGCGGCGTTGGGCTACAGTTATCATATCGAATTAGATAGGAGAAGCATGGCCACCGAGAAACTCGACCTTCTCATCCTCAAGACGCTCGCTCTGGAACCGCGTCACGGGTACGGCATTGGTCAGCGGATCGAGCAGGTGTCGCGCGGGGTCTTTCGCGTCACGCTGGGGGCCCTCTACCCGGCTCTTGCACGGCTCGAACGCGCCGGCGCCATCAGCTCGAAGTGGGCGCTGTCTGAGAACAACCGGCGCGCGCGGTACTACGCGCTCACCGCGGCGGGGCGGCGCCGACTGACGACGGAACGGCAGGCGTGGGAGCGGTCGGTCGAGGCGATGACTCGTGTGCTGCAGGCGGACCCGGAGTGAGGGCCTGAGTGTGAGTGGTTTCTGGCGTTGTTGTCGTGAGCTGTTTCAGAGGCGGCGGGTCGACCGTGAGTCGGTCGTCGAGCTGGAACAGCATGTGGCGCTGGCCGCCGCCGACAAGGTGCGGGCTGGGGTCGAGGAGCGCGAGGCTCGTCTCGACCTCTTCTGTGCGGCGATGATGGGGATGCTCGATGTCGTGCGACCGGTGGTCGATGCCTACCCCGGCGCCATCGACTGGCTGGGTCCCCACCGCATCCAGCTACTGCCGCATGCCGTGGCGGGAGAAGCAGACGACGTCGCTGATTTCCTCAGGTCGAGAGGCGCGGCGTCCATTTAAGATGGGGCCTTCAGGGAGAGACGATGCGTGCCACTGACATCCTCGGAGCGCTCAACGTCGCCGTCACGGCGTCGATCATCGTGTCGTTGGTCCTGCGCTGGTCTGGATTTCGGCCAGGGGCCGTGATCGCCTACGCCAGTTTTGTGGGTGGCCTGGTCGCGGTGACGTCTGGAGCCATCGTCTTCGTTGCCCGTAGCAAGGCCCAGAAGCGGTAGGACCCCTGTTCCTTCACGGGTCCTTAGCGCGACGGTGCGACGCACGCGAAGTTGCGCGCGTCGTCGATGCTGCCAGAGCCTGCGTATCGTGCGACTTGAGGATAGGGGCACAGCGGGCGAGTGCGGGTGACGGCGCCGTCCTCGACCCGCGATGCCGGAATCGCGTCCGGAGGCGCGCCGCCTTCTACCCAGTTGACGAGCGGCGTCATTACGTCGAACGTGTCCGTCCCTAGTCCGCCGCCGCAGTGGAACATGCCCGGTACGGTGAAGAACCGGTAAAAGTCGGCGGTGGCGTCCTCGCCCATGGTCGCGCGGACGTCCTCGTAGTAGTTCACCCCCATCATCGGATTCAAGGCGGTGTCGGCCCACCCGAAATGGGTGATCATCTTGCCCCCTCTGACCTGGAAAGCGGACAAGTCCGGGTCCATTGCGTTGAGCATGGTCCGACTCGTCACTCGGGCCGGGTCTGTGGCGAAGTCGAACGTTCGCCAGTCGAACTCCGGCTCGTCCGGCGTGAACGCCAGATACTTGAAGAAGGTCTCGGAGAACCGAGATCCGATCGTTGGTCCTCGGTCCGAGACGATCCAGTTGGTCCATCCCCCCCCCTCAGCCCCCAGTGGTTGGCCGGGGAAGAGTTGTTGTCCGTCGGCGACCGGGCCGCCGTAGATGGCTTGCAGCGTGTCGATCTCACCGTTCGTGAAGCAGTCGTCGCCGGACGAGCCATCGCAGACCGGGAGATGACGAGCCGGGTCGAAGTCGCATCGTCGCGGGTCGTCAATGAGCCCGTCTTCGAGACCGTCGGTCCTGTCGCATCGCGCATAGACCGCGTCGCCTACTTGGGCCACCTTGGCCTCGCTGAGCGGCGCCTCGGCGAGCGCTTGGTTGTTCCAGATGTAGGCCATCTGCGTATCGGTGAAGTTCTGTACCGGGGCGCCAGCCACAATGCCGTCGAAGTCTCCCGGAAACCGTTGCGCGGACATCAGGCCCTGGCGTCCTCCGGTCGAACAGCCGTCCCAGTAGGCGTATCGGTGCGGGGTGTCGTAGTAGGCCGCGATGACCGCTTTCGCCGTGACCGCCGTCAGGTGGACGGCCCGGAACGCGTAGTCGATCTCTTTCGCCAGATTGTCGTGGGCGAACGTGCCCAGTGGCTCGACTCGGGCGTCATGCCCGGTGTCGGTCGTTGCGGCGGCAAATCCGTTCGCGACAGCCCGCATCGCGGTGCGCAGCGTCCCCTCGGCGCCAGGCGCGTTGCCCGCGTAGCCGCCGTTGCCCTGCATATAGAAACGCCCGTTCCAGCCGGTGGGCAGATGGACCCCGAAACCAATCTCCGGTCGAATCACGCCGAACACGCGACAGTGCTCCGGCACGTCGGAGGTGGCCGCGATCAGCGTGGCCGACACGACGGCGTAGTCGTGCCCGGTCAGGTCGAGGAGGGACCGGCACGATGCGGCCGGGCGCCTCACCGTCAGTTGGGTGACCCGGTAGTCGATGGCCGAGGTCGACGCGTCGAGAAAGCTCGACCCGTTCTGGGCCGCCGCCGGACCACCGAGACCATCGAGAACGAAGCTCAGCAGGGCCACCGCGCAGACGGTTCCTGGACGTGACACAGAGTGCATGCGGGCGATTATACGGCTGCCTGTCCTCGGCCCGCGTCGTCGTCCAGCCCGCCGTTGGCGCTACACTGTGGTCGCTGACCGGGTGTGACGACTCTCGCCGGACCGCGCTGTCGACCCCAGGAGACTGCATGACCACCCGATACCACGTCTTCGCAGGAACGGTTGTCGCGGCCGGCCTCACCGTCGTCGTAGCGGCGGGAGGGCAGAACCAGACGACGCCGTTCGCGGGAGTCGAGCTCACAGCCGTGCCGGCGGGCGGCCAGGTTCACATGGTGCAGCGCCCGGGTGGCGGTGGCAACGTGGGCGTCTTCGCCGGCCCGGAGGGGGTGCTTCTCGTCGATTCGCTGTTTGCGCCACTGGCCGAGCGGTTGGTCGCCGCCGTTCGCACCGTGTCTGACGCTGACATACGCTTTCTGATCAATACCCACGTGCACCCTGACCACATCGGTGGGAATGAGCATCTCGCCGACCAGGGCGTGCTGATCTTCGCCCACGACAATGTTCGGGTGCGTGCGCTCGAGCGCCTTCGGTTCCCGCGCCGCGGCGGAAGTTTCGCGCGACAGCCGCCTGACAACGCCCGACCGGTGATTACATACAACGATGCCGTGAGCTTCCACCTCAACGGAGAGGAGGTGCGCGCGTTTCTCGCGCCGCCATCTCACACGGACGGCGACACGTTCGTGCATTTCCCGGACTCGGATGTCCTGCATCTGGGGGATGTCTTTCGCACGACGAGCTATCCGGTGATCGACATCTTCAACGGCGGCAGCCTGGCCGGCACGGTCGAGGCGCTGGACATGGCGATTGCGATGGCTGGGCCAGACACCCGAGTGATTCCCGGACACGGTCTCGAGGTCGTCGGACGGGCCGCGATGATCGAGTTTCGCGACATGATCGTCGACGTGCGAGACCAAGTCCGGACGTTGATCACAGAAGGCCGAGGCCTCGACGAGGTCATGGCGGCCAGACCAACGGCGGCCTACGACGCCCGGTGGGGACAGGAAGCCTCGTGGAACGCGAACGATTTTGTCCCGATCGTGTATCACGAGCTTGGCGGCGGGAGTCTGTACGCGCGGTGACCGGACTCCGCCGCCCACGCACACCTGAACCGCCCGGTTGTGACAGAACCTCGATGCCCACGGACGGGCGGTGGGAGCGGGCATCTCGATCTGCGAACCGTCGGAGACGAGCCGATGGACCGTGCTGCCGCCGGTGAGGACCGTGCGCGGGCGCGGAGTTTTGCCGCCGGGGCCGGGATCAGCAACGCGTTTGCTTTTCCCTCGGTGCCGGGACTAGGCACCCGTTAGCCCGCGCGAAGCGCCGTGAGGGCCAAGGTGAGCAGGGCCGGGCTTGTCGACCGGTTCGCGGATCGAGATGCCCGCTCCCGCCGGTCGACGGCACCGGGCGCGCACCTAGCCAATCTTCCACCAACTGGGCTGTGACCGAGGGCGCAACGCGTCCAGACAGGCACCTCGGCAGGAAACCCAGGTCACATGTACCCGGCAGGTCATGCAATGCACGCCGCCGTTGCCGGCGGCCATCTCAGTCGATGGGAACGGTGTCACCTGCCAGCCACGCCGCTCCAATTCGGCTACCAGCCTCGTCGCATGACCGGGCGCCACTGCTCGCCGTCCGCGTTGGATGACGACGATGTTCAACGCCCCCTGGAGTCGCTCGGTTTCGGTGATCGGAATGCGAGCGACGTGGCGTTCGTCGAGCAGTTCCAGGAACGAGACCCGGCGTGGCTCGACCCGGCCCGCCTCGAACAGACGGCAGACGACGTTCTGGAAGATGGGTTCGTGGGTCAGGCACAGATGCTCGCCCAGGACCATGAAATCGCCGTCGATGTGGATGTGGTTCGGCGGCAGCGGCACCTCCAGAAACTCGCGCACGCTACGACCGAGAATCAGCTCACGTAGTCTCGTGGTTCCGGCTTCATTGGTCCGGTCACACAGCGCGGCGACGACCGTCTCCTCTCCCAGCATCGTGACCCCACCGCCCGCCGGCAGCGTGCGTGTCTCGGACCGAGGTGACTCGTCGCGGGTGTCTCTGGGCGGCCGACGCTGGCCGTTTGGCACCGACCTCGTGCCGGGGAAGAGGCACGCGTGGGACATGACCGTCGCGGATACGCTGCCGATGGCGCTTCGTCTCTCGACCGCGTTCGCCGAGGGGGAAATGGACCTCCAGACCATCGAGGTGACCAGGGGGGACGAAGAAGGTGCCTTCAACAACCTCACGCTGCGTTTGGGCGAGCCCCGTACTGACACCCGCGTGAACCTCGAGGGCGCCTTCAACCGTCTGGAGCTGGTCGTCCCAGAACGCACACTGGTGCGGGTCTCCACGGACGGTTTCATCAACCTCGTGGACCGGCGCCCTGACCGGGGTCGGCTGAGCGGGCCGGCCTACCGGGTACCCTCGAACGGCGCCTTCAATCGCGTGGTCATCCGCTCCGAGTGACACGTCGCCTCTGACCTCGTCACCGCGCTACGCGCGCGCCTTCCCGCTATACTTCGTCGATCGCCTCGGTAGGTATGTCCGCACCCGGCAGGTTGTTGTGGCGCGGCCGATTCCAATGCGCTGAAAGGCCCCGATGCTGACCATGACCAATATGAAGCGTTCCCCCGTCGAGCGAGCCGCAGCGACCATCGCCCTGGTCGTCGTCGCCACCCTCACCGCGGCCACCCACGTCACGGCCCAAGGCGACGCCGGGATCGTCGAGTGGCCCTACGTCGGTGCCGACCAGGCCAATACTCGCTCGTCGCCAGCCGACGGCGTGACACCTGCCAACGTCGACCAGCTGCAGGTCGCCTGGACCTGGCGGCCCGAGGAGCGAGCGAGAGAGGAATTCGGTACGGTGCCCGGTAGCTTCACGAGCACGCCGATCATGATCGACGACACGGTGTATGTCAGCACCAACTACAACCGGGTCGCCGCGCTCGACGCGGGCAGTGGCGCGGTCCGGTGGGTCTTCGACCCCCGCGCCTACGAGGACGGGATGCCGGCGCTGGGCGGTGGATTCAGACACCGCGGGGTCACCACCTGGCGTGACGGCGATGACCTGCGTATCTTCCTGGCGAGCCGCTTTCGCTTGTTCTCGCTTGACGCCGAGACCGGCGAGGTCGTCGCGTCGTTCGGCGAGGCGGGGGTCGTGGACCTGAGCCAGGACTTGCTGTGGCCGATCGACCGCAGCCACTTCGAGTTCAACGCGGCGCCGGTCGTCTTCAAGGACCTGGTCATCGTCGGCAGCGCCGTTGGCGATCGGGTGATCTATCGTCGGACCCCGCCGGGCGACGTTCGCGCCTACGACGCTCGCACCGGCGTGCTCGTGTGGAGTTTTCACACCATTCCGCAAGAGGGGGAGTTCGGGAGTCAGTCCTGGGAGAACGAGGCCTGGCGCTATACCGGGGCGACGAACGTCTGGGCCGGGATGACCGTCGACGAGGCGAATGAGCTGGTGTTTCTCCCAGTTGGCAACCCGACCAACAGCTACTACGGCGGGCAGCGTCTGGGTGACAACCTGTTCGCTGAAAGCCTGGTGGCCCTCGACGCGAACACTGGAGAACGGGCGTGGCACTTTCAGATCGTGCATCACGGGGTCTGGGACTACGACCTGCCGACACAACCGATGCTGATGTCGATCCGGGTCGACGGGCAATCGATCGACGCGGTGGCACAGCTCACCAAGCAGGGGCTGACTTTCGTCTTTGATCGCGTGACCGGTGAGCCGGTGTGGCCGATCGAGGAACGGGCGGTGCCGCAGAGTGACGTGCCGGGCGAGGTGACGTCGCCCACGCAGCCGTTCCCGACCCGTCCTCCCGCGGTGACTCCGACCACCGGCATGACCCTCGATGACGCCTTCGACCTGACTCCCGAGCTCCAAGGCGCCGCCCGCGACGCGATGGGCCAGTTCCGCATCGGTCCGCTCTACACGCCCCCGAGTCTGGAAGGGTCGCTGGTGCGCCCGGGTGGCGGCGGCGCGGTGAACTGGGGCGGCGGCGCCTACGACGCTGACACCGGGTATCTCTACGTGAAGACCTCGAACGTGGCGGCGGTCATGACCCTCGCGAAGTTCGACCCGGCCAGCACCAACAATCCGTTCGCTGACACGAACGAGCCTGACTATGTGGGCTACGACACGGCGCGCGGCGGCCGACCGACGTTCGAGGGCAGTCTCCCGCTCAATAAACCGCCTTACGCGTTTCTTGTGGCGATCGACCTCAACACGGGAGACCTGGCCTGGCGGGTCCCCTTCGGCCGGGGCAGCGAGCGACTCCGCACGCACCCCGGGCTCGAGGGGGTCGCCTTGTCGGACCGACTCGGGACACCCGGGGCCCCAGGGGCTATCGTGACGAATGGTGGGCTGGTGTTCGCGGGGGGCGGCGAGGACGCGTTGTATGCGTTCGACAAGCGGAGCGGGCGCGAGGTCTGGTCCGGGGCACTCACGGAACGGTCGACGGCCACGCCGATGACCTACCAGACCAGCACCGGCCGGCAGTTCGTGGTGATTGCGACTGGCTCGGGAAGCAATCAGGAACTCGTCGCGTTCGCGAGGCCGGAGTAGCGAGGTCCGTCGGCCGGGGCGAGGGTCCTGATCTTGGTCAGGCCCCTACTGCAGCGCCAGGTCGGGCCAGTCGCGGGGACGCGCGCGGTCGTAGAACGGCGTGGTGGCCTGGGCCCCGAGCGAACGCAACAGGTCGCCGGTGCCGGTCGGCACGATCTGATAGGTGCCTCCGCCGTAGAACTGAATGGCCAGTTCCGACAGCCACAACGGCGTCTCGCCGAACTTGTTCCGGTCTTCCAGTGCCGCGCCCTGATCGACAAGAAACTGGACGAGCGAACTCAACCGGTGGTACGCCGCGTAGTGCAGCGCGCTGTTGCCGATGTCGTCGGTCGTTCCGAGGTCGGCCCCCATCTGTACCGCCAGCTGGGCCGCTTCCAGCAGGGCAGCTTCGTCCAACGTGTTCTCGCCCATCACGCGACCCAGGCCGGCTGCTGCCATCAACGGTGTCGATCGGATCTCGGTGGTGAGCGACGTATCGGCACCGCCCTCGGCCAACACGCGCATCAGCTCCGCATCGCCGCCGGCCGCCGCCAGCAGGAACGGCGTGGCACCGACGAGTTCCGGCAAGCCGGGGCTTCGGGTGGCGCCCGCCCGTGTCGGCGGGCGCTCGAGCCGAACATTCGGGTCGGCTCCGCTGGCCAGCAGCGCGCGCACCAGATCGACCTTGCCGGTGGTCAGCCCTGGCAACGCGTTCCATTCGTCGTTGCCTTCCCGACCGGCCCGAAAGTCCGAGGTCGTCAGGGTGGTCTCCCACCAACCGGCCGCCCAGTGCAGCGGGGTGTGGCCGGGCTCGCCGGCGTTGGCGTCAGCGCCACGGTCGAGCAGCAGCATCGCGACGTCGATGTGACCTCGGATGGTCGCCAGACCAAGCGCGCTCAAACGGTCGCTGGCGGCGGCGTTCGGGTTCGCGCCCGCGTCGAGGAGCAACCGGGCCGACTCGAGATCACCGACCCGCGCCGCGAAGAGCAACGGCGTATACCCCGTGGTGTCTCGCGCTGCCGCTCGGCCGGTGAGGTGCGACACGGTGGCGGTGTGCACACTGGCGCCGCGGTCGAGCAGGGTCTTGACGACTGCGGGATGTCGTTCGGACACCGCCCACATCAGGGCCGTCTGCCCCCGGGCCGACTCCGCGCCGTTCGGATCGGCGCCCGCATCGAGCAGGACGGTCACGACGTCGAGGCTGCCGACCCAGGCCGCCCGCATGAGCGGACGCTCGCGCTCGTCCGGGCCACCGTCGGGGTCGGCCCCGGCCTGAAGCAGCATCTGGACGACGGCCGCATCGCCGTTCGCGGCCGCGATGCGCAGCGGCGCCACCTCCAGGTCGTTGACCGCATCGACCTCGGCGCCCGCCTCGAGCAAAGCCGCGACCGCTTCCCGGTCATTCAGATGCACCGCCCAGTGCAGCGCCGTGGCGCCGTCCCCTTGGGGCGCGTTCACGTCCACGCCCTCGTCGAGCAGCGCGCGAATCGTCCCGTGGTCCCCGCTGGTCACCGCATCGATGAGCGGCACGTCGGCGGCAAAGAGCCCACCGGGCCACGCGGCCAACGTGACAACAACCAGAACCGCCGTCGGCCTTGCGTGGATGCGGGTCATGATGATGTTCTCGCCGGAGTGGTGCTGCGGCGCTACGCTCCAGAAAGTAGATCGACGTCGAGAAGTCCAGTGCTGTCGCCGATCGAATCGACCGGGACCCCTAGCTTGGCGAGCAGTGTCATGTGGAGGTTGGTCAACCGTGTTCCCTCGGGATACCGGATATGGCGACCGCCCTTGAGCCTGCCCCCGGCGCCACCCGCCAGGACCAGCGGCAAACTCCGTGGGTCGTGCTCGTTGCTGTTGCCCATGCCGCTTCCGAACAGCACCAGTGCGCTGTCGAGCAAAGTCCCGTCGCCCTCCGGAATCGACCGTAGCCGGTCCAGGAAGTAGGCGACCATGGTCGTGTGATAGGTGTTGATCTTGGCCTGGTCGGCAATCTTCTCCGGGTTGTTTCCGTGGTGCGAGATGGCATGGAACCCTTCCGATACGCCAATCTCCGGATAGGCTCGACCGCTCAGCTCGCGAGCGAGCATGAACGTGGTGACCCGGGTCAGATCGGCCTGGAAGGCGAGCACCTGCAGGTCGAACATCAGCTTGGCGTGCCCCTCGAACGTGTCGGGCACCCCGGCCGGCTGCAGCACTTCCGGCACCTCGCGGGTACTTTGTTCTTCGGCCAGCTGGATGCGCCGCTCGACGTCCCGGATCGACTCGAGATATTCGTCCAGGGTGGCCCGGTCCTCGCCGTCTACGGTGCGGGTGACTCCGGCCACCTTCTCGCGAACCGAGTCGAGAATGCTGGCGCGCTGCCGCCAGCGGGCCAGCCTCACGGCCGGGTCCGTGGTGCCGCCCTCACCGAACAGCCGCTCGAACACGAGTCGGGGGTTGTTCTGCATCGGCAGCGGGCTGGTGGGTCCGCGCCAGGCCAGGGTGTTCGTATACACACAGGCGAAGCCCGTATCGCAGGTTCCGCCGAACTCGGGCGAATCCAACGACAGCTCGAGGGTGCGCAACTGTGTGTTCTGGCCGAGATGATCCGCCGCCATCTGGTCGATCGTCTTGCCGGCCCGGAAGTCGGCGCCGACCGTCGGGTTGGCGTGCATGCCGCTCATGAAGGCCGACGGTATGCGCCCATGCCCGCCGCGCGGCTCTCCTTCGAGCGCGAGCGCCGGCGGATTGTCGATACCGGTCAAGACCAGGACGTTGTCGCGCAGTGGGGCCAATGGTTCGAGAATCGGGGTCAGCGCATAGTCGGGCCCTTGGACCTCGGGCGTGAAATAGCCGACGGCGGCGCCGTTGCCCACGTAGACCGTCGTAAACCGACGCACACGCCCGGCTGGCGTTTGCGCCAGTGCGGTCATTGCCGGCACCATACCGTTCAACAGCGGCAACCCCACCGCGGTGCCCAGCCCGCGCAACATCGTGCGTCTCGGGATTGTCTTCTTCGTGATGATCATGGCTGTCGTCCGTCTATGGGATTGTTATTCCGCCGATGCGGACCCCTCACCGCTCCGGGTCCGCATCCGGAACGGGGTGCTCTTGGTGATACCGAGAATGATCGACTCCCAGCGATGATCGGTGTCGGCCGCCTCGCGCTGAATCTGTCGCACCGCCGGCATGTCGTAGTACTCGACGCCGCGGCCGATGGCATAGGTCAGCAGTTTCTCGGTCACGGTCCGGATGAACTCGTCCTGCCGCCCGACCAGCATGTTTCGGAGTCCGCGAGGTCCGTCGATCTGAGTGCCGTCGATCAACGCGCCGCGCGCGTCCACCGGTTGCCCGTCCTGGGTGGTTCGCCATCGGCCGATAGCATCGAATGGTTCGAGTGCGAAACCGAGCGGGTCCATCGTCGCGTGGCAACTGGCGCACACGGGATTCCGTCGGTGCTGCTCCAGCCGTTCACGAATTGACCGGGGCGCTTCGCCTTGTTCGTTCTCTGGGAGCTCGGGGATGTCCGGTGGCGGCGCGGGTGGCGGCA
>CAUZAY010000026.1:0-23138 GCA_963577695.1 Vicinamibacteria bacterium
GCCTCCGGATGAACAATCAGCCTGTCCCCGTCGTGAAGGACCTCGTCTTGGTCGGCGGGGGACACACCCACGTGGGCGTGCTCAAGCGGTTCGGGATGCGGCCGGTCCCCGGGGTGAGACTCACCCTGATCACGCGCGACGTGCACACCCCGTATTCCGGCATGCTCCCGGGCTTGGTGTCAGGCCACTACGACTTCGACGACGTCCACATCGACCTGTCGCCGCTCAGTCGGTTCGCGGGGGCTCGGCTGTTTCATCAACCCGTGACAGGCCTCGACCTCGAGCGCCGGCTCGTCCTGTGCGAAGGGCGCCCGCCGGTGCCCTATGACCTGTTGTCGATTAACACCGGTTCCACACCGTCGTTCCGCGGCGTCCCCGGGGCGGCCGAGCTCGTGGTGCCGGTCAAGCCGATCAGTCGGTTCGTGCCTCGCTGGGAGCAGCTACGGGCGCGAGTGGCGGCCTCCGACGGGCGGATGCGGCTCGGGGTGGTCGGAGCCGGAGCCGGTGGCGTCGAGCTCATCCTGGCCGTGGAGTACGCACTGCGGCACGCCTGCCCGGCGGCCGGGCGGCCGGGCGACACGGTAGAGCTGCACCTGTTCGGTGCCAGCGACACCATCCTGTCCACCCACAACCGGGGTATGCGCCGGCGGCTCGAACGGATCTTGCGCGAACGTGGGGTGCAGCTCCATCTGGGGCAGACCGTGGCCGCGGTGGCTGAGGGGCAGCTTTCGCTGGCCGATGGCCGCACTGTGGCGCTTGACGAAATCCTCTGGGTTACCCAGGCCGGCGCCGCGCCGTGGCTGGCCGAGTCGGGTCTGGACGTCGATGAGCGGGGATTTGTGTGCGTCGACGACACCCTGCAGTCGCGCTCTCATCCGGGCGTGTTCGCGGCCGGCGATGTCGCGGCGGTGGTCAACCACCCACGCGAGAAAGCGGGCGTGTTCGCCGTGCGACAGGGGCCGCCCCTGGCCGACAATTTGCGGCGGGCGCTGTTGGGTCAGTCTCTTCGGCCGTTTCGTCCCCAACGGCGGTTTCTGACGCTGGTGTCGACCGGAGGGCGGCATGCGGTCGGGTCGCGCGGCTGGTGGTCCTTTGAGGGCGATGTCGTCTGGCGATGGAAGGACTGGATCGACCGCCGGTTCATGACCCTGTATTCCGACTTACCAGCGATGTCCGAGGACACCGCGCCGACGATTGACCCGGGTCTGGCCGCGCCCGAGGTGCTGCGAGAGATTTCGACCGCCGCGATGCGGTGTGGCGGCTGCGGTTCGAAGGTCGGCGCGACCCCGCTCGGTCGGGTCCTCGAGCAGCTCCAACCCGTGCGTCGTGATGATGTCCTGATCGGGCTCGATGCGCCTGATGACGCGGCCGTCGTCTCGGTACCGCCAGGCAAGGTGCTGGTGCGCACGGTGGATGCCTTCCGGGCCATCGTCAACGATCCATTTGTATTCGGTCAGATCACGGCGAATCACTGTCTGGGCGACATCTTTGCGATGGGGGCCGAGGCCCAGACCGCGCTGGCGGTCGCGACCGTGCCCTTCGGACTCGACCGGAAAGTGGAAGACACCTTGGTGCAACTGCTCTCCGGTGCGGTTCAGGTGCTCAACGAGGCCGGGGCGGCGTTGGTGGGTGGGCACACCAGCGAAGGCGCCGAGCTGTCGCTCGGGCTCTCGCTGACCGGGCTGGCCGACCGCGACGCCGTGTTGCGCAAGGGTGGCCTGCGACCGGGCGATCGGCTCGTGCTGACGAAGGGCGTCGGCACCGGCACGCTGTTCGCGGCCGAGATGCGTATGCGGGCCAAGGGCCGATGGATTGACGGGGCGATTGCCGCTATGCGGCAGTCGAGCCGGGAGGCGGCCGACGCGCTGCGCCGCCACGCCGCCAGCGCGTGCACCGATGTCACCGGGTTCGGGTTGCTCGGGCATCTCGTTGAAATGACCCGCGCGTCGAACGTGGATGTGCGGCTCGACCTGGCGGCCGTGCCGGTGCTCGATGGCGCGCTCGAGACCAGTGCCGCCGGGTTCCTCAGCTCGCTCCATCCGCACAACGTGCGGTTGCGGCGCGCCGTTGCGGACGTAGAGCGCGTGAGCGCCGACCCTCGATATCCGCTGCTCTACGATCCCCAGACCGCCGGCGGGCTCCTGGCCGGCGTCCCGTCCGACCGGGCCGAGGCGTGTGTCGAGGACCTGCGTGCCCACGGTTACCATCACGCGGCCATCATCGGGGCCGTCGAGGCCGGTCCTGGTGATCGGGGCGATTCAACGAGTGACGACGACGCCCCGATTCACATCGAGCGAGGACTCGCCTGATGGACGTTCGCCTGCTACCACCCGGGGTCACCGAGTTGCGCGCGTGACGGACGCGACGACGGGGCCCTCGTCGGGCGGGCCGCCGGGGGCGGACGACGCCCCGATTCGGGCGCCCGAGATCGACGGGGCCATTGGCTGGCTGAATGTCGACACGCCACTGACCTTGCGCGCGTTGCGCGGCAAGATCGTGCTGCTCGAGTTCTGGACCTACGGGTGCATCAACTGCCTGCACCAGTTGCCGGGGTTGAAGCGGCTCGCAGCGTCCCACTCGCAAGAGCTGGTGGTCATTGGTATCCACGCACCAAAGTTCCCCAACGAGCGCAGTACCGACAACTTGCGCCGGGTCGTCACCCGACACGAGATCACGCATCCGGTGGCGAACGATGCGGACTTCCGTATCTGGCGGGCCTACACCGTGCGCGCCTGGCCCACGCTGGCCCTGATCGACCCGGCGGGGTATCTGGTGGCCGGTGCGTCGGGTGAAGGACATCTCCCGCAGTTCGACCAGGCCATCACCGCCGTCACCCAGGTGTTCGAGGAGCGCGGCGAGCTCCGTCGTGGACTGCTGTCAGAGGCGCGGCTGGAGCCGACCCCACCGCTGGGGACGCTCGCGTTTCCGGGGAAGGTCGCCCTCGATGCTGAGCGAGGTCGGCTCTACGTGGCGGACACCAGTCACGACCAGATTCTGATCGCCACTCCGGCTGGCAGGCTGGTCAGCCGGATCGGGTCTGGGCGCCGGGGCGCCGACGACGGCGTCTTCGCGGAGGCCTCTTTTTCGCGGCCGCAGGGGATGGCCGTGCGCCCCGAGGACGGCCAACTGCTGATCGCCGACACCGGGAACCACCTCATTCGTGGGGCCGATATCGAAACTGGTCGCGTCTCCACGCTGGCGGGCAACACGAACCAGGCGCGACGGGGCGCCTCCGGTGGCGGTGCGGCCACCACCTCGATCAGCTCGCCGTGGGATCTGGCGCAAATCGGTCGTCTGTTGTTCGTGGCGATGGCGGGTGTGCACCAACTATGGGTGCTGGACGTGGATCGGGGGTTCATGTTCCCGTACGCCGGTTCCGGCCAGGAGGCGCGCCAGGACGGTGGTCTCGACGAGAGCGCGTTCGCCCAGCCGTCTGGCTTGGCCTGGCACGGCGACACCCTGTTTGTCGCCGACAGTGAGTCGAATGTGATTCGCGCGGTCGATCTGCCGCCCGTGAACCAGGTGCGCACGCTGGCCGGCGGAGATCTGTTCGACTTCGGTGATGTCGACGGGGTGGGTGATGCGGCGCGGTTTCAGCATCCGCTGGACGTGGCCTACCACGAGGGCGCGCTCTATCTGTCTGATACCTACAACCATCGCATCAAGCGACTCGGTCTGGAGACAGGTCGGGTGACCGCCTTCGCCGGGTCCGGCAAACCGGGATTCCGAGATGGACGTGGGAAGCGCGCGCGCTTCTACGAGCCGGGCGGTCTGGCGGTGGGCGGTGGCCGTCTCTTCGTCGCCGATACGAACAACCACGCCGTGCGCGCCGTCGACCTCGAGACCAGCGCCGTGTCGACCGTCATCGGCCCTGATTCGGCCCAGACTCTCTGACGAAATTCACACTTCTGCACGAGGTCGCTTGCGACCGCACGACATCTCAGGATGGCGGAAGTCTTGCGCTATGAGTGTGTTACACTCACTGACTTATGTTTGCACGTGCGCGTATTCAGTCATCGGCCAGCGGTCTCCGGTTGAGCCTGGGCTTGGTTGTGGGCGCAGCCGCGAGTCTGGCCGGGTGTGGATTCGAGGAGCCGTCGTTGCCCGAGCCGACCGGCGGCCCCGACGTCTACCTCGTGTTGGATACGCGAGTGGTCGAGGACGAGATTCCCCGCAACGCCACATTCGCAGGGCTCCTGGCGGCGCACGACATGCCGAACGATGTCGCCTATGCGTTCGTCGAGGCGATGCGTCCAGTGTTTGATCCCACCGATCTGCAACGTGGACACGCCTACCGCATGGTCTTCGACACGGACGGCGACTTCCGTCGGTTCGAGTACCACGTGGACGACGACCAGTTCCTGCAGGTGGCGAGTGGTGGGGCGCCGTCGGTGTTCAACGCGGCGCTCGTCGACTACCAGAAACGTCGCCAACAGGTCGTCATGCGCGGCGATATCGACAGCGAGAACAACTCGCTCTTCGCGGCGATGGTAGCCGGGGGCGGCGATGCCCAGGTTGCGGTCGACATGGCCGAGGTTTTCAGCGGTGAGATCGATTTCAACACGGAACTGCGGCAGGGCGACCACTTCTCGGTGCTCTACGAGCAGTTCGTGCGGGACGAGGTCCATGTGACCTCCGGGGACGTTCTGGCGGCGACATTCGTGAATGACGGCCGACAAGTGGCCGGGTTCCGATTCGAGGTGCCAGGCGAGGCCCCGGCGTATTTCGACGCCACGGGTCGCTCGATGAAACGTCAGTTCCTGTCCTCGCCGTTCCGGTTCGAACCACGAGTGACTTCGCGGTTCTCGTATCGACGTCTACATCCGGTACTCGGCACCAATCGAGCGCATCTTGGCGTCGACTACGGGGCGCCAACCGGTACCCCGGTCATCGCGGTGTCGAAGGGCAGAGTGGTGTCCGCCGAGCGCAGCGGCGGGTCGGGAAACATGGTGCGGCTGCGTCACACCAACGGGTACGAAACCTACTACCTGCATCTGTCGCGATTCGCGAAAGGGATGCACCGGGGCGCGTCGGTGGCGCAGGGGCAGGTTGTCGGTTATGTCGGTTCGACCGGTTTGGCGACCGGTCCGCACCTCGACTACCGATTGCGGAAGAACGGCACCTTCGTCAACCCGCTGACCGAGCGGAAGAATCTGCCGCCCGGCGATCCGGTGCCTGACGCGCATATGGCCGCGTTCGAGCAGGTGCGGGATCGGGCGTTGGAGCAGCTCACCGGTCGCCCGGCTCCTCGAGACGACGACCTGCTGAACGCGAACAACTAGCAGCCCGTGGTAGAAGTCGCGCGTCGCACCGAGAGCGGCGCTGGACCGGCCGGGCAAGGCGAGAAGAGGGAAAACACCGGCAGTATTTGACCGATGAACAACGCAGATCGGCCGGATGCAGCGTCGGTCGAATGCAGCGGGACTTCTACCACCGGCTGCTAGGGGACTAGTGTCGCCGTGAGGCTCCGCCCGCGGCCCACGTGGTGCACCGTTCCTGGTCCCCGCCGACATGACTGGCCCCACCGTCGTCCGCACGATCGCCACTTCGTAACCGAAAGTCTCCGATGGCAGTTGTTCGTCCGTTCCGCGCACTCCGACCGGAACCGCACGCAGCCGCGGCCGTGGCGGCCGTTCCCTATGACGTGGTCAGCACCGAGGAAGCCCGCGCGCTGGCGACACCCCTGAGCTTCCTTCACGTCACCCGTCCGGAGATCGACCTCGCCGCGGATGTCGACGTGCACGATGCCAGCGTGTACAACGCCGCGCGTGCGAACCTGGCTCGGCTCCGAGAGACCGCTCCGCTCGTGGTCGAGGCGCAGCCCGCGTTGTATATCTACCGTCTGAAGGACGGTGACCACACGCAGGTCGGTGTGGCGGCCTGTTTCTCGCTCGACGAGTACGACAACGGGACCATCAAGAAGCATGAGCGGACGCGTCTCGACAAGGAAGACGATCGCACCAGGCACATGGTGACGATTGAGGCGCAGACCGGCGTCGTGTTTCTGACCTACCGCCAGACGCCCGACATTGATACCGCCGTCGATCAGATTTGTGGCACGGAGCCGCTCTTTGACTTCGTGGCCCCGGACGGCGTTGAGCACACGGTCTGGCGCGCGACCACCGAGGGCACCGACGGATTGGTTGAGCGGTTCGCGGCGGTGCCAGCCTTGTATATCGCTGACGGTCACCATCGGGCCGCCAGTGCCGCTCGTGCCCGTCGCGAGCTTGCGGGCGCCGCAGCGGGCACTGAGCCTGATGACCACGAGCGCGACTACGTGCTGGCCGTCGCGTTTCCCGACCACCACACCCGAATTCTTCCCTACAACCGGACCGTGTCCGACTTGGTCGGGGCCACGCCGACGCAGTTTCTCGAGCGGGTGTCTTCCCGGCTCGTGGTCGAGCCGACCAGCGACGCCACACCGGCCAAGGGAGCCGCGTCGATGTATCTGGACGGCCACTGGTATCGTCTGGCCTTGTCTGACCGTGCACCGAGGGCCGGCGCAGACCCGGTTGGCTGGCTGGATGTGTCTCTATTGCAAGACCAGGTGCTGGGGCCGGTGCTCGACGTCGCCGACATCCGCACTGACCCGCGGGTGCGTTTCGTGGGGGGGGTCCGCGGCACGGCCGAGCTAGTGCGCCTGGTCGATTCCGGACACGCGGCGGTCGCCTTCTCGATGTCGGCGGTCACCGTGGCGGAACTGCTGGCGATTGCCGACGCCGACGCCATCATGGCGCCCAAGTCCACCTGGTTCGAGCCCAAACTGCGCGATGGGCTTCTCACGCATCTGATCTGACCCGTGTCTTCTACCCCAACGCATCGTGTGTTCAATTTCAGCGCCGGACCGGCGGTCTTGCCGGAGCCGGTGCTTCAAGAGGCGCAGCGTGACCTGGTCGCCTTGCCCGGGGTCGGCATGTCGATCCTGGAAATCAGCCACCGGTCGGCCGCGTTCGATGGAGTGCTGGAGCGAGCTGAGGCCGATCTACGGGCGCTGACCGGTCTTGGTGACGACCACCATGTGCTCTTTCTCCAAGGGGGCGCGAGTCAGCAGTTCGCGATGGTGCCGATGAATCTGCTGCCCACCGACGGGGTGGCGGACTACATCGTGACCGGGAGCTGGGCCAAGAAGGCGGCGGCCGAAGCCGCGAAATTCGGCCGGGTCAACGTGTGTGCCACCACCGAGGCGGACGCGTTTACCCGGGTGTCGTCCCCCGACGAACTGCACCCGACGCCCGGCGCCGCCTATGTTCACCTGACGTCCAACAACACCATCGTGGGGACCCAGTGGCCGACGCTGCCGGAGGTGGGAGACAGCCCCTTGGTGGTCGATGCGTCCTCTGATCTCCTGTGCCGCCCGATCGACGCGAATCGGTGCGGGCTGGTCTACGCCGGGGCGCAGAAGAACTTGGGCCCCGCCGGTCTGACGGTGGTGATGGTCCGCAACGATCTGACCCAGCGCGCGCCCGAGTCCATTCCAACCATGTTGCGCTACGCCGTCGCCGCCAAGCATGGGTCTCGGTACAACACGCCGCCGGTGTTCGCGATCTATCTGTTCGGCCTCGTCATGCGCTGGCTACGCGACATGGGCGGGCTCAGCGCGATGGAGACGCGCAACCGTCGGAAAGCCGGTGTGCTGTACGACGCCATCGACCGTACCGGGTTCTTCCGGGGCAGCGCACACCCCGACAGCCGCTCTCTGATGAACGTCACGTTCCGCCTGCCCTCCGAGACACTCGAACAACGGTTCGTCACGGAGGCCGCCGCCACCGGGTTCTCGGGCTTGAAGGGCCATCGTTCGGTCGGCGGACAGCGCGCCTCGATCTACAACGCCTTCCCGGAGGCCGGCGTCGCCGCGCTCGTCGACTTCATGCTCGAGTTCGAACGCGTCCACGGATAAGGCGCGCATTATCGCGCGCCTTCGTCTTGCCAGACGAACGCCTCGCCAGGAAAACCGCTCGGCGAGGGGTCTGGACGGCTTGTGGTAGCGTTAGTTGCTCGGCAACAGGACGCCTTCATTCCGGTTCATCAACCGCCACAGCATCGCTCCTCCACATCCGTGAGACAGGTTGAAGGTTCCGTCGTTTGCTCCCAGTGCGGTCGCCTGGTGGGCGTGAACGAAGAGAAGTGTCCATTCTGCGGCGCCTGGCGACCCGGCCTGTTCGGCTGGGCGTCGGTGCTCCGCCGCTCGCTAGGCGGGCGGCTGGACCTCTTCAACCTCGTCGCGGTCGTCTGCGGCATTCTCTACGCGTTCGCGCTTCTGTTGCAGCCGGAGGCGATCTTCCGACCGTCGGGAATCCTGTCGTTGCTGTCGCCAGGCACGGAGGCTCTGTGCCGGGTCGGGATGACCGGCTATCCAGCCTGGCAGTTGCACTGGTGGTGGACGCTGCTCACCGCGATGTACCTGCACGGTAGCCTGCTGCACATCGTGTTCAACGTGATGTGGATTCGGAACCTCGGTCCGGGCGTAGCCGAGGTCTACGGCCCGGGGCGGGCCTTCCTGCTGTTCAACATCGCCGGCGCCGGCAGTTTTCTGGCTTCGAACGTGATGAGCGGGGTGCCCACAATCGGCGCATCGGGGAGCATTTTCGGGCTCCTGGCCGCGCTGATCGTCTACGGTCGTCGCCGGGGCAGTTCCGTGATGACCCAGCAGCTGTGGCAGTGGGCCATCATTCTGGGGGTCTTCGGCTTCATCATGCCGGGGATCAACAACTGGGCGCACGGCGGTGGGTTCGCGGCCGGATGGGTCGCCGCGCAGTTGATGAGTCTCGACGACGACCGCCAGGATAGTAGCTGGGTCCTGCTGGCCTCGCTCGGACTAATCGCGGTGACGCTGCTTGGGATCGGGTTATCGCTCTACTACGGGCACGACCTGTGCGGGCAGGCTTTCCGGTAACCGGAGTCCGGCCCGGAGAAGATTGAACCGCGCTCGCTACGCGGTGGGCGGTTGGTGGCCGCCGTTCCCCGGTTCCCCGCCGCCGCCCGGTGCCCCGCGTCCTCGGCGTCGGCGTCTCCGCGGCCGGCGGGCGTCGTCCGGTGTATCCGCCGCCGGGATGGCCTCGGCGTCGGCCCGCCATTGTTCGGCCAGTTCAGGAGTGTCACCGTGAATCTCGATCCACGTGAGGGCGTCCGCGAACGCCGAGCGGTGCGTCAGCGTTCGTTTGGCGCGTGGGGAGAGCGGCTCGCCTGTCAGGCGACGGTGGAGATCGAAGATCTGGCGGAGCCGCTCCACGTCGCGTCGCGCGACCGGGAGCACGCCGAGCGAGATTTCCAGCGGGCGCTTGGTCAGTGGTTCCCGTGCGGCACGCCGGCGGGGGCGCTCGATGGTGGTGAACGAGGACACCAGGCTCCCCAGTAGCACGGCGTTGCAGAGACTCGGGGGACTGTCGTCGAAGCGTCGACGGTAGCGGTCGAGTGCCGCCAGCGATCGCCAGAGTCCATCTGACCGGGCGCGATCGAGCTCCGGCGCGATGTGGGCTAGCAGACCGGTGTCACCCAGATCGCGGACGATCCGCTCGGCCGAGCCACTGCGGCCAATCTTGTACAGCTCTTCCACGAGCCTCGCGGGGGAGCTGTGGACAACTTCGCCCCGATGTCGGCGAATCGCGGCGCTGACCGCCGGATCGATCGAGAGATCGAGCCGCGCCGCGAGGACCACCGCGCGCAACATGCGCACCGGATCCTCGAGAAAACGCTCGTTCGGGTCGCCGATGCTCCTGATCGTGCGGCTCCGGATGTCCTCCATGCCGCCCACGTAGTCGAGGATCGAGCGGTTCGACGCGTCGTAGAACAACGCGTTGATCGTGAAATCGCGGCGAAACGCGTCTTCCTCGGAGGTGCCGAAGGTATTGTCACGAGGAATGACCCGCCTGGGTTTGGTGCCGTCGCGGGACGCCGCCTCACGCCTGGTGGCCTGTTCCGCCTCACGCGCCTTTCGCTCGGTGTCGGTTTCCGGCGGTACCTTCTTCCGAAACGTGGCGACCTCAAGGGTCTTGTCGCCGAACTTGATGTGCGCCAGACGGAATCGCCGCCCGATGATCCAGCAGTTTCGGAACAGCTTCTTGATTTGCTGCGGATGCGCCGACGTGCCGAGGTCGAAATCCTTCGGCCGCCGTTCCAGGAGCAGGTCTCGGACGCCGCCGCCGACGAGGTAGGTCTCGAACTTGTTCTGCTGGAGTCTGCGGATGACCTTCAGCGCGTCGTTGTCGATATTGCGGCTGGAGAGGTTGTGCTCGGACCGTGGAATCGATGTAGGTGCCGCCATGTAGCACCCGGATTATACAACCCCGCTGGCTCAGGGCCCGCCGAGGGCCCTAGGTTTCCGAGCGAGGCGTCCGCCTGGCGGCGTTGCTGCGTCGGTCACAGCCCGCCTGGCTGCTCCCTCCTTGCGCCTGGCCAGACGAACGCCTCGCCCGGAAACCACCCGTCAGTGTTTTTCAGCACCCTGCTCGCCTAGCCTTTGGCGTCCATCCAGTTGTCACCGATACCGAGGTCAACCGTGAGCGGCACTCGAAGGTGCGCCGCCTGTGCCATCCGGTCTCGGACCAGCGCCGCCACCGCGTCAGCCTCGTCGGCCGGGGCCTCCAGCACCAACTCGTCGTGCACGGTCAGGATCATCGGCGACGAGGCAGGAAGCCGGTTCGCCAGATCGATCATCGCTCGTTTCAAGATGTCCGCGGCGCTGCCCTGGATCGGCATGTTCACGGTGGCGCGCTCCGCCGCGGCCCTGATCTGTCCGTTGCGGCTGCCCAGTTCCGGCACGAGTCGCCGCCGGCCGAACATCGTCCGGACTTCGCCTGTCTCCCGAGCCTCTTCGACGATGCCCTCGAGGAACCCGCGGACCTGGGGGTAGCCCGCGAAGTAGGCGTCGATGAACGCTTGCGCCTCCTGGGGGGACACCCCGATGTCGCGAGACAGCGTGAACGCCGTTTTCCCATAGAGCAGTGCGTAGTTGATGATCTTCGCGCGCCTCCGCAGCTCGTGCGGGTCAAGGCCGCTGTCGTCTCCAAACACCCGATGTGCCGTCTGGTCGTGAATGTCCTCGTCGCGGACGAACGCTTCGATGAGGGCGCTGTCCTCCGACAGATGGGCCAGCACCCGCAGCTCGATCTGTGAGTAGTCGGCCGAAATGAGCCGGTGCCCGTCGCGGGCGATGAAGGCGCGTCGAATGTCACGGCCCAGCGGCGTGCGGATCGGGATGTTCTGCAGATTGGGATCGCTGCTACTCAGTCGTCCGGTGGCCGCGACCGCCTGGTTGAACGAGGTGTGCACCCGGCCGGTTGTGGGGCGTACCAGTTGCGGCAAGGCGTCGACGTAGGTGCCCTTGAGTTTCTGGATGCCGCGCCACTCAACGATGAGTCGTGGCAGTTCGTGCTGCTCGGCGAGCTCCTTGAGTACGTCGGCCGACGTGGAGGCGACCCGTGTTTTCCCGGTCTTCTTCCGGGACGGGAGCGCCAGCTTGTCGAACAAAATGACCGAGAGTTGACGCGGCGAGTTGATGTTGAAATCCTCACCGGCCAACGTGAAAATCCGTGTCTGCAGGTCCGCGAGTGCGGCGTCCATCCGTTGCGACTGCGCCGCCAGGGCATCCGTGTCGACCCGCACGCCGTTGGTTTCGATCGCCGCCAGCACCGGCACCAGCGGATGTTCCAGTTCGCGATAGAGCGTTCCCAGTTCCTCGTCGTCCAGTTGGGCCCGCACTACGTCGGCCCCCTGCAACGGCAAGTCGGCGCGCTCACAGGCAAAGGCCAACACACCGTCGGGGGGGAGTTGGTCAAAGCCGGGTGCCTTGGCGCCCTTGCCTCGGATCGACTCGGCGGTCAGGGCCTGGTAGCCGATCACTTCGAGCGCCACGGTCTCCAGCGTCGGCGTGGCGCGCGTCGCATCGAGGAGATAGCTGGCGAGCATGGTGTCGAACTCCAGGCCTCGGAGCTCGATGTCGCAGGTGGCCAGCCACAACAGTTCCCGTTTCAGGTCGTGTCCCACCTTGCGCACGTCCGAGTCTTCGAGCACTGGCCGTAGCGCGTCGAACACGGTACGGTCATCGAGACTTCCGCTCAGGTCGAGCCCGTGACCCGCAAGCGGGATGTAGCAGGCCGACCGGGGAATCGACGAGAACGACAATCCGACGATTCGGTCGCGGGACGGGGGCCCGGAGACGGTCAGCACGTGCAGTCCGAACCGGCCAGCCCCGCGCAAGGTCTTGGCCAGCGCGTCGAGGTCGTCGACCTCGTTGACGATCCGGTAATCCGTGACGACGGTCTCTGCCGTTGGCGCGTAGTCATTCAGCAGCGACTTGAATCCCATCGCTGAAAACAGGGCGAAACAGCGCTCGCGGTCCGGGCCGAGGTAGCGAAACGCGTCTGGTTCGTCCGGCACCGGGACGTCGAGCCGGATCTGCACGAGGTCGCGGCTGTGGCGAGCGTCGTCCGCATGTTCGGTCAGCGCCGTGCGATATTTCTTCTTCGGGAGTTCTGATGCCCGCGCGAGCAGTGCGTCGAGTGGGCCGAAGTTCGTCACCAGCTCCCGGGCCCCCTTTTCGCCGATCCCGGGGACGCCCTTGATGTTGTCGCTGGTGTCGCCCATCAACGCCAGCACGTCGACGACCTGGTCCGGGCGCACGCCGAACTTCGCCTTCACCCCATCGGCGTCGTACCAGGTGCCGTCCTCCCGCGGGTTGAACACGCTGATGCGGTCGTTTACGAGCTGGAAAAAGTCTTTGTCGCCCGTGACGATGACCACGTCGAGTCCAGTCGCCGCCGCGCGTGTGGCCAGGGTGCCGATGACGTCGTCGGCTTCGAAGCCCTGGTGCGTCACGATTGGGACACCGAGGGCTCGGCACGCCTCGTGCACTCCCTCGACCTGTTCAACGAGGTCTTCCGGCATCGGTCGCCGGTTGGCCTTGTACTCGTCGTCGAGCTGGTTGCGGAACGTGGGTCCACGCAGGTCGAACGCCGCCGCCATGCGCTCAGGCTCGTGGTCGCTGATCAGCTTCCGGAGCATCGTAATGAAGCCGTACACCGCGTTCGTCGAGCGCCCGTCCGGACCCGTCAGGTCGCGGATGGCGTGATACGCCCGGTACATCTGGTTGTTGCCGTCAATGAGAACGAGGCGGGGAGAAGAGGGCATGGCGGCCGTCAGAGTATACCGGCGCCGGCCTGTGACCGAGGAAGCAACAACGCCAGATGGGACGCCCCGCCCGAGAACCTAGCGCTCGGCCGCGAGCGCGAGGTTCAACGATTGGGTCTTGCCGCCTCGGAGGGACACTCGGGTGGCGCGCCGGCGTAGCTCCTCGAGGAATCGAGGTTCGAACCACTCGCCTTCTTCGACGACCTCGACCGTGGCGAGGAGATAGTCGCCGGGGGGCAGTCCGCGGAGCCGGTATTGTGCGTTCTGGTCAGGTCGGGATGCCAGGATGTGCCTGGAGCGGGGCTGCCACAGTCGCTCGTCGCTGGGAAAGGCGATCACGGTGAAGTCCGTCAGGGCGTCGCCGGCCTCATCCTGCACCGTACAGGTGAGTTCGGTGATCTGGTCGGTGAGCACCAGCACGACGTGGTCGATCGATGCCTCGTCACGGAACTCGAGCGGGGTGTCAATGACGTCGCGTCCTTCGAGGTGGACCGCCTCAAGCTGCCACCCGTCCGGTGCCCCGGTCACTCGGATCAGGCGCGGGCCCGGACCGATGTCGCTGAGCATAAAATTGCCGTCCGTCTCCGCCCGTGCACCGGACTCGCCTCGTCTCCCGACCGCTGACGAGACGAGCGGGGTTGTCGTGGTCGTCACCCGTTCGACGGACGGTGGCACCATCTGGCTGCCGCTGAATTCCAGCGTGCCTCTGATCAGGGCGCCTCGCCGGAGCATCAACGTGACGTCAGTGACGTGTTGCCCCGCGACCGTGATCTGGTGATTGGCGAAGACCTGCTCGCGATTGCGTCGTCCTCGGCCCGCGAGGGCTTCCACCCTGTACCGACCGGGCGGCACATTGCGGACCTCGAAGGAGCCGCCTTCAGAGACTCGGCCGCCCATCACATTGCCCGGCATGCGCCGCGTGGCGTCAGCCGGGGTCAACATGATCTGCGTGCCGGCCGGGTGCGATGACCAGACCGGCGACCCGCGCCATCGGGACGAGTTGTGCCGCGAAGTCGACGCCGCTCATGACCTGGCTCAGACCGAGCGTGAGCGGCTGGGCCTGTCGGATTTCGGTGACACCGGGGTAGTAGGTGGGCGCAAAGCCGGTGGCCTCGGAGTCGATGTCGGTGCCCTGACCGGCGAACCTTCCGGCCGGTCTGCCTCCCCCCCGCCCGACCGCGCCGCCCGGACCGCCGAATCCGCCGCGGCCGCCACCCGGCCGCTGATTCAGCGTGGCACTGACGAAGTAGTCGCCCGGTTCGAGGTCGAACACCCGGAACTGACCCCGGTCGTCGGTCTGATCGGTGCCGGCCGGTTGGATCTGCCGCTCGCCCTGGCGATACACATAGCGCGACGCGAGCACCAGGACCCGGGCCATCGGCTCACCGTCTTCATCCCACACGGTTCCGGTCAGCACCGATCCGCGGGGCAACGCGATGTTCACACCATCGAGTTGGGCGTTCGTATCGACTTGAATCGGGAGTGCCGGCTGTCGGGGGTGTTTCTGACCGAAGGCGAGGGCGATGAAGCCCGGTTTGCTGACCGTGACAGTGTATCGGCCGGCTACCAGACCGGTGAAGACATAGCCACCGGCTTCGTTGGTTTCCGCTCGGCGCCGGCCCCGGATGGTCTCGCCTTGCAGCGACACGACAGCACGCTTGACCGCCGCCCCGGTGTCGGCCGTCACCACGCGACCGGACAGCGTGGCCGAGCCGCTGAGGGCCTCCTGGGCCGGCGTGTCTCGCGTGGGCGGTGCGAAAGGCTGGCGGGCGGGCGGGGCGCCAGCACCGGGTGTCTGGCCGATCGCCGTCCCCTGGGCCAGCATTGCCACGATCGCCAGGCCAGGAACGACCGCCCGCACGCGTCATGATGTCCTCATGGGTCGTACGTGCACGGTAATACAGACTCGCCGGTCAACCCCGATATTCCCGCCGCCCCGCCCAACGCGATGGCCGGCTCGCAGGTTGCTGAAGAACGTCCGCGGGTTTTCTGACAGTCGTCTGTCTGGCTAGGCGCGAGGAGGGAGCAGCCAGGCGGGCTGTGACCGACGAAGCAACAACGCCAGGCGGGCGCCTCGTCGGAAAACCTACAGCAACACGATGGTGCCGACTCCGAGCGCGATCATCACCACTTGTCGAACCGCGCCGACGTCCACGGCTTCCCGGTGCAGGCCCGGGATCAAGTCAGACATGGCGACATAGAGGAAGCTGCCGGCCGCGAACGCCAGCACGTACGGGAGCGCGTTGGGAGCCGCGCCGGTCGCGATGTAGACCGCGCCGGCGCCAAACCCGCAGGTCGACGCTGACACGGCGTTGAGCACGAAGGCGCGTGAGCGCGAGTACCCGGCGTCGAGCAGAATCGCGAAGTCACCCACCTCTTGCGGGATCTGGTGGGCCGCGACCGCCACGGCCGTGGTGAGTCCCAGGGGAAGCGACGTGAGCACGGCCGCGCCGATGATGGCGCCGTCGGTGAAGTTGTGCAGTCCGCCGCCGATCAGAATCAGCGTGGCGCTGGTCTCATGCGCGTCGCAGTCGGCGGTGTGACAGTGCCGCCAGAGGACCAGTTTTTCAAGCATGAAGAACGTCAGGATGCCTGCGAGCAGCGCGCCCATCGCCGCCGGCGCCTGGAGCAACTCGAGCGCCTCCGGAACAAGCTTGAGCAGCGCCACGCCGAGCAAGGTGCCTACGGCGTAGCTGATAAGGTCGGGAACAATCTGGAGTCGGGTGCTTCGCCGCAACAGGAGCAGCGGCGATGCGAGCAGCACGCCACCCCCACTGCCTACAAGACTGAGACCGACCGCAGCGAGCAATTCCACCCGCCGGATGATAGCAGAGGGCCAGGTGGCGGCTTCGGGCGCGCGGGTCTTCGCCCGACGGACCTCAGGGGGAGGCGGTATAGCCGCGTCGGGCTCGCACGCGGTAGGCCGAGTTTCGCACCTCGACCCGGATTGCGTGCCAGCCGCCGTCTTGCTCTGACCGGGCCGGATAGCCCAGGTAGTACTGCTGGCTGAGTTCGCGAGCGATGCCGGCAGTGGCCGGGTCGAGGTCGCCGACGTCTCGGACGATCTCCGTCCGGCCGCCGCTGTCGTCGGTCAGGTCTCTCAGCGCGGAGACGTTCACCCGGTCTTCTTGGTTCCCGCCGCCCGCGGTGCGTCCCCGTGGCAACTGGGGCGCCTGGCGTCTGCCGCCCGGAAATGGAAAGGGGCTGGGGATGCGTCCGGGAGACGGGATGGGGACGGACCGACCACGGGGATTCCAACCGGAGCGACGCGCATCGCCGTCGATCCCGATGGCATAGACAAGCGCCTCGCTTTCCCTGATGAGCTGGCGAAGGGCTCTGATGTCGGTTTCGCTGTTGGTGTCGTTGCCGTCGGAGATGATCAGCAGCGCCTTTTTCCGATGCTGCCCGTCCGCGACCCGGGGGACCGATTCCGCCACGGCGTCATACATCGCCGTACCGCCTCGAGGACGAATACCGCGAAGGGCGCGGCTGAGGCGGTCCCGGTCGGTGGTCCAGTCCTGGAGCAACTCCGGTGTGTAGTTGAATTCGTACAAGAATATCTCGTCGTCCGGAGCCAGCAGGTCGTACAGGAAGCGGTCGAGCGCGGTGCGGGCCGAATCCATCTTCCGGCCTTCCATGCTTCCGCTGGTGTCGAGCGCAATCCCCAGGCTGACCGGGACGCGCTCGTTACTGAACTGGGAGATCTCCACCTCTTCACCATCCTCGTAGATGGTGAAGTCGTCCTGGGTGAGTCCAGGGACGAACCGGCCACGGGCGTCAGTGACGGTCGCCGTCACGTTGATCAGGTCAACACCCGTGCGGAAGACGAACCGCTGGTCGTCGGCCGAGGCCACCGGTGCCGGGTCGGTGTCTCGGGGCGGCTGCTGACCGGCCAGGACAATCGGAATCGCCGTGAGCGCGAGGACGGCACTCGTCATACGGGTGGTCATGGTTGGCCTCCAGCGACTGGTGGCGGGGTCGCAGTCGCGTTAGCTGTCTCCCGGCGATCGATGTGTGGGACACGCGTCTGGTCCTGCGCAAAACTGATCCGATAGCGGTTGATGCGGTCGGCTTCCGGCATCGAAATCGTGAACGGCGTCTCGCTGCCCGGGGTCAGTGCCGGTACTGGCAGCGGCATCTGCCCGGTCCCGATCAGTGTGCCGTCCCTATCGAAGACCGTGGCCATGACACTCAGTCGTCCCCGGTTCACGCCGTCGGTCGGGTTTCGTACCGCCCCGGTTATCGCGAGATATTCACCCTGCTTGGCGTGCGCGAGCGAGAGCAACTCGACGGGAGTCGCCGGCTCGATCGGCTCGGGGGACGGAGTGTCGCGGCCAGACAGCATCGCGACCGTCGCCACCGCCAGGATGATCCCCACCCCCGCGATCGTAGCCAGGAATGGACGTATCGACACCGAAGGGCCAGCTACTGCCGCGAACAGTCGGCCTGAGCCCGGTTCAGTCGGGAGGGATGGTGGGACGGCTCTAGGAAGCGCGGGCGGTTGGGGCGCCACATCGCTCCTGGGGTCCGGGGGGCGCCCGAACTGGGTCAACAGCGACGCGACCCGGGCGTCCGAGCGGCGTCGCTCTTCACGAATGACCCGCCAGGCCACGATGCCCATGGCGAAGGCCATTATCAACGAGATCGCGGTCACACTGACCAGCGCGATATCCATCGTTTCTCTCATGCCTAGTGTCCTGGAACAGTGGTTCGCGCGACAATTCCCGAACGGGGCATCCCGCCTGGCGGCGCTACTTCTCGGTTGAAAATACCCAATTTTGCTCCCTCGTTGCGCCTGGCCACGTGGGCGCCGCGCCCCGCACTTCTCACGAACCAGTGTTCCAGGACACTAGGGCAGTCTGAATTCCACCGCCACCTCGACGAGCACGGCGACCGGCGTGCCACGTCGCCGCGCGGGTGAGAATTGCCATTGTCTCACCGCCGCGACCGCGCGCTCGTCCAACCCGGCCCCGAGTGGTCGTATCACGCGTACGTCGGTGACGGTACCCTCCGTGGTCACGATCATCTCCAGCAGCACCTCTCCTTCGAGCCCCGCTCGACGCGCCTGCTCGGTGTAGTCGGGGGGAACCTCGCGCACGAGGCCGGGCGGTTCGATTCCGCTCCCGGGTCGGTACGGTCCACCACCGGTGCCGCCTCCCTCCCCGGGGTCGACGCCGCGTCCCGTATCCGCGCCGACGCCGAGGCCGGCGCCGTTGCGGACCCCGCCCCCGGTTCCGGCCCCACGGCTGTCGTCTGCTGGTGTCGGCGGATCCACCGGTGGATTCACGACCCGACTGAGCAGACCGACCACGTCTCGTGTGTCCGCCGCGACCGCGGCCAGGGTGGCGAGCAGCTCAGGCAGCGGTTCCCGTTCGAGCGGTGGCGTGGGTTTTGGTTTGGCCCGCGGGGGCTCGGCGTGGCAGCGGACTGCTAGACGGTACGTGACCCCTCCCGCTCTGCCGGCGGCGTCGGCTCGCGGCGCCCGCCGCCCCCGCCTCCGGGTCCGGGCTCGGCCACGAACACCAGGTGGACGAGGTTCGCCGAGGTCTCCGGTGGGGGATCCGGTTGCGCGCTTGGCACGGCAACGGTCGCCAGGACGAGCACCACCGCTAGCACCGCGCCGTGTACCGACCCTGAAACAAGCAGAGAGAGCCCGGTCGTCTGTCCAGTGTGTGTCGACCTGGCCCGGTGCCGGGAGAGGAGTCCGATGCCCGGCTCCACCGGGCGGAGAGACAACTGACCGCGACGTAGGGCCCGACAGGCTCGGACGGCGTCCGCGCCGGCGACAAGTACGCCATCGATGCTGGGAATGGCGGCCTGACGGATCAAGGCGCGCACCTGACGCGGCGGCACTCCCGCTGCGCGCGCGAGCTCATCGGCCGAGAACATGTCAGGAACGGGCGGGGCGCTGGAGGCCCGGCCAGTGGGCGTTGGTTCAGACAGAGTCATACCCGTTCTACCAAGAAGCAAAAGCCTTGCCGTTACCTCGGCTCGCGCCGATCCGGAAATCCCCTGTCTTGTCGGGGGTTTGACGGCATTCCTGCCTGTTTGTTTGGCCACGGTGCGAGACACCTGTGTGCTCCCCAGAGGTCAGGCGACGAGTCGGGGTCGGTACCACGCAGTCGCTTCAGGACGCGTCTCTATTCGGCCGCGTCGGGCTTCAGGCCCTCGGTGAACAGCAGCCCGTCTCGCTCCGCGAGCGTGCGCACCGGCTTGAAGCCCTCGGCCAGCAGCGCTGCTTCTGCACCCCCGTGCGTGCGGTAGTGGGGGTCGAGCGTCCGGCCCGAAAACAGCGCACCGAGTCCGCCGCGCGGAGCGGATTCGATCACCAGACAACGTCCGCCGACACGTAGGACCTGCCGCGCGCCTTGCAGCGCGCCGACACGTTCGTGGGGCCGCATGCCCCCGATCAGCTCCGGGATGACCACGACATCGAACCAGCCCTCGGCGAAAGGCGGCGTACGCAGCGGTGCGACCTTTACATCGATCAGCACCCCCCGAGACCCCGCCGCTCGGGTGAGCGCCTCACCGGTGCTGTCGTCGGGGACCAGCGCCGAGGCTTGTCCATTCAGACCGACCACGTCGGCCAGTCGGGCGATGAGGTCGGGGGCGCTTCCACCAATCTGCAACACACGGTTGTCCCGCCGGAGCCCGATCATGGACACCCGGAGGTCCGATTCTTTCTTGAGTCGCTTGAATATCGGCATGGCGTGGCAGGTGCACCGACCCGTGGCCGGTCCAGACCGCGCGGGGGTTCCGTGACCCGGTTTTCGGTTCCGGGAGGCTACTGGGCGCCATGATATAGTGGCGCGCTGTGAAACACACAGTCGAAATAGCCCCAGCCACAGGGAAGCTCGGCGTCATGCTGGTCGGGATGGGCGCGGTCAGCACAACGTTTATCGCCGGCACGCTGCTCATCAAGAAGGGCCTGGCGCCGCCGATCGGCTCGCTGGCCGAGATGGGGACCGTGCGCCTCGGGAAACGAACCGAGGGTCGGTCGCCGCTTATCAAGGATTTCGTGCCGCTGGCCGGGCTCGACGACCTTGTGTTCGGCGCCTGGGACATTTTCGAGGAGAATGCCTTCGAGGCGGCCATCACCGCCGGCGTCATCGAGTCGGCTTTGTTGGAGAAGGTTCGACCCGAACTCGAAGCGATCAAGCCGTGGCCGGCGGTGTTTGACCAGAAATATGTGAAGCGGCTCATGGGCACCAACATCAAGACCGGTGCCAACAAACTCGAGCTCGCCGAACAGGTCCGCGAGGATATCCGCCGGTTCAAGGAGACCCGAGAGCTCGACCGGGTCGTGATGATCTGGTGCGGCAGTACCGAGATCTTCCTCACGCCGAGCGACGTGCACCAGTCGATCGAGGCCTTCGAGGCCGCGATGCAATCGAACGACGACGCGATCCCTTCCAGCATGGTGTACGCCTATGCCGCGCTTAAGGAAGGGACCCCGTATGCGAACGCGGCCCCCAATCTGAGCGCCGACTTCCCGGCCCTGGACCAGCTGGCCATCGACAACGGCTCACCGGTGTGCGGGAAGGACCTGAAGACCGGTCAAACGTTGATCAAGACCATCATCGCTCCGGGCCTCAAGGCGCGGCTGATTGGCGTGGCAGGGTGGTATTCGACCAACATTCTCGGGAACCGCGACGGCGAAGTCCTTGACGACCCCGAGTCGTTCAAGACCAAGGAAGAGAGCAAGAAGTCAGTGCTGGATTACATCCTCCAGCCAGATCTCTATCCGGTGCTCTACAAGGACCTGTGCCACGTCGTGCGGATCAACTACTACCCGCCGCGGGGCGACAACAAAGAGGGCTGGGACAACATTGATCTCGTCGGATGGCTCGGGTACCCGATGCAGCTGAAGATCAACTTCCTGTGTCGCGACAGCATCCTGGCCGCACCGATTGTGCTGGACCTCGTGCTTTTCCTCGACCTGGCGAAACGGGCCGGTATGAGCGGCATTCAGGAATGGCTCTCGTTCTATTTCAAGAGTCCGGTGCATGCGCCTGACGTGTACCCCGAGCACGACCTCTTTATCCAGCTCACGAAGTTGAAGAACACGCTCCGATTCATGCGCGGTGAGGAGCTGATCACGCACCTTGGCCTGGAGTACTACGACTAGTCCGCCGGCTGCCAAGCGATGACGGTCGTTCGAAACAACGTCAGGGCGCGCGACAATGCGCGCCCCGCGGCCGCGGGAGTGGGGCACTCGGGGTCCCCGCGGAGCGGTCGCGTGGGGTTCGGGGCGAAGCCCCGTCTAAGTACATGTCTCCCGCGCTGCTCCAGCCCGTGCTGTTCGGCGGCTTGTTCATGGGGGTGCTCTCGGCGCTCCCGATCATCTCGATAGGCAACTGCTGTTGCCTGTGGATCATGGGCGGCGGCATGGTGACCTCGTATCTGACGCAGCACGGCAAGACCGACCCGATTCAGCTCGGGGAGGGGGCGTTCGGCGGGTTGCTGGCCGGCGTGCTGGGTGCGGTCGTATACGCCATCGTGTCGGTGCCGGTGTCACTCGTTACCGCGCCGCTTCAGCGCGGCCTCCTGGAGGGGTGGATGAGCTCCGGCGCCGACGTGCCGCCAGAAGCGCGCGAGATGCTCGAACGGTTCTCGGAGAACAGTGGCGCACTCGGCGTGCTCTTCGGTTTCGTCCTGATGCTTGTGGTGGGTATGGTGTTCACGACTCTGGGCGGCCTGCTTGGCGCACTCATCTTCCGCTCGTCCCCTCCTGTCGCCCCCCCGGCGCCGCCTCTACCCCCGCCGGCGACGCTGTAGCTGCGGTTTCCTGGCAATCCGTCCGTCTGGCGGTGTTGCTTCGTCGGTCACATGCCGCCTGCCTGCATGCTCCCTCCTCGCGCCTAGCCAGACGAACGGCTTGCCAGGAAACCGCTCCGACGTTATTCAGCAGCTTGCTAGCTCCACCTCCATCGTTCCTCTCCTGATCTGACGACAACCCATGTGTACGGCCACGCGTGGGGACGGCCGCCCTCGAGTCGAGGAGGACGGTTGGGTTCGTCGCGGGCGCGCCGGTGACTGATGTTGCGAATCGCGGTTGCTAGCCTAGGAGTGGACTGATGTACGAGAGCTACTATGGGCTTACGGAGAAGCCTTTCAGCGTCTCGCCCGACCCCAGGTTTCTGTTTCCATGCGGGATCCACCAGGCTGCGTTCGAGGTGCTCGAACACGCCTGGCAACGACGGGAAGACGGCGTGGCCATTACTGGCGATGCCGGGACCGGCAAGACCACCCTCTGTCGCACCATGCTCGACCGTCTCGACCGTCAGACGTTTGGTGCCCTGGTGCTCGACCCGCTGCTGTCCGACAATGAACTGCTCGAGCTGATGCTGCAAGACTTCGGTGTTGTCTCGCGCGACGCGTTCGCGCGCGGTGAGATGCGCCATGTGAGCACCCAGGCGCTGTTCGGTACGCTCAGCGACTTTCTCCTGTCGCTCCGGCCACTCGGTGCCTCCGCTGTCCTCATTGTGGACGAGGCGCAGAATCTTCGACCCCGGGTTCTCGAACAGATCCGGATCCTGTCGAATCTCGAGGTCGACAAGAAAAAGCTGCTAGAGGTCGTGCTCGTTGGTCGTCCGACCCGGCGGGCCCGGCGTCGCGGGCCAGTTCCGCTGGCCCCCTGGGTGTCCATCACCCATGAGCTTCGACCGTTGAGTCGAGATGAGGCGGCCGCCTATGTGCGGCATCGGGTGGCGATTGCCTCTGGCGGGGCGTCTGCGGGCGAGGCACGGGTGGTGTTCCAGCCACAGGCACTCTACGCGATTCACCGGCTGTCGGACGGCATTCCTCGAGTCATCAACCTGCTCTGCGATCGTGCCCTGGCCGCGGGGTGTACCGGAGCGAGTCGGGTGATCGACCCGCTGCTGGTTCGTCGGGCCTCCGAGAGCCTCGACCTGCCGCGAAGCACCCGGTCGGCGCCGCCACTCTTGACCCGTCTGCGCCGCCGTGTCGCCTCAGCCGCGATGGCGTCCGGGCTGTCCGCGATCATCGGCGCT
>CAUZAY010000027.1:0-23056 GCA_963577695.1 Vicinamibacteria bacterium
ACCTGTTTTTGATGTCGAGCCGCACGACTGCCACGTGTTCCTGAGTAGCTCAATTGGCAGAGCATCCGGCTGTTAACCGGAGGGTTGTAGGTTCAAGTCCTACCTCAGGAGCCAATTTTTCAATCAGTTAGCAGTCCACTCCGCCCGCGAACAAGAGAGAAGCAAAAGTCTTGAGGAACTCGCTGCGATGGTGGGAAGCGAGACTCGCCTTAAGGGCCTGGTTGTACGATTTGAACCTTATGGAGCCTTCCTAGAGCTCGGCGGGGGTGTGAGAGGCTTGATTCACATCAGCGAGCTTTCGTCACAGTTTATCCAAGATATCAAGTCCGTTGTCGGTCTCGGAGACACGTTGGAGGTCGGCGTGCTCAGCGTGGACCGAGAGCGGGCGCGGGTGAGCCTCACGGCCAAATAGGTCTGGAGAAGGGTCGTCTAATGTCGGGTAAGCCCCTCACCTTCACTGCGTTATCGTCTCTAGTTACATTGTCGTGGGTGCGATCGCCTACTGATGGATTGAGCGGTGGTACCCCTTCTCCCCACCAACGCATCAACAGGAAGGTCCTATGAGGCAATGGGTACCGGCGGTGGCCGTAAGCGTGTGGGCGGTGCTTGGTCCGGTGACGGTACAGCTCTCCCATGGGGGGCAGCTACCCGAGGACGTGCATCCCGTGTCGCGTAGTCGGCTCCCTCCGATCGATCGGGCCGAGCTCGATACGACGCGGCGAGAGGCCTATGATGCGGCGACGCGAGCCGTCGGCTCGGTGGGCGCCCCGCAGAGCGCCGCGGCCCTGCGCCTACATGGCTCGGGCACTGACCTCCGGTTCTCCGGGCCACTCGGGCGCCGGCTGACCGAGCTGGCCATCCTGACGACGGCGCGCGAGCACGACCAGCCCTACGAATGGGCGCTGCACGAGCTCGACGCGCTGGCGGTCGGACTGGATGAGGCGCTCATCGACGTGGTGCGGCACCGGAAGCCGGTCACTGGCGTGGGCGATCCGGAAGCGATCATCATGGAGGTCGGCCGCGAGCTCTTCACCACGCGCCGACTCGGCCCGGACACCTACGCGCGTGCCTTGGCAAGACTGGGCAAGACCAACCTGGTTGACCTCATCGACCTGATGGGCCGCTATGCGTCGACCGGCGCGACGCTGACCGCGTTCAATCAGCAGATGCCGATGGGCTGGCGCCAGTCGCTCCCGTTGTCGTTTACCTATCCCGACGACATCCATCTCGATTCACGGAGCCGTCTTCCGCTCCGACCAGGTCCGTACCGCACCTCGGTGAGCGCGCTCTACGGACGCATGGCGTCCCCTGGGGGCATCGGTCCCTTCCAGATTCGGGCCTACGGCCAGGGGCTGCCGTCGCTCGAGTCAAGGGTCGGCGAGCGGCTGATGATGCTGGCGATCCTGGTGACGGCCAGAGCGCACGATTCCCAGTACGACTGGACCATCAACGAGCCCGCGGCGGTTGCGTCGAGCCTGCAGCCGGAGGTGATCGAGATCGTCCGGCATCGCCGGTCGTCAACCGGTCTTGACGAGAATGACGCCGCGCTCGTTGACTTCGCTCGCGAGCTCTTCACCGACTACAACGTCACGGCCGACACCTACGCGCGCGCCGTGCAGGCGTTCGGCGAGACCGACCTCGTCGACCTCGTCGCCTTGATGGGGGCGCACGCGGCGGATGCGGCGGTGCTGGCGGCGTTCGACCAGCAGCTGCCCGAGGGGGTCGACCCGCGGCTGCCGCTTCCGTAGCCGAGCCGGTCCTGGGGGCATCATGGATACGTGGCTGCCGTCTGTCATCGTGATTCTGTCCATCATCCTCATCCCTGTGATGCCGAAACTGCTGAGGCTCAGACTCAGGTTCCTCAGATGGATCCCTTGGACCTGGGCCGCCGACCTGCTAGAAAACCATTTCCAGGGCTGGGTGCTCTTCGCCCGCATAGCCTGGTTCGCGGTCGCTATGGTCGCGGTCTTGATCGCGGTCGGCGCCCGGACCGGCTGACCACCGCTCCTACCGCTGGGGCTGCGGCGAGACCCGGCCGCCTCGCGATGGCCGCGAGACGTACGGATTCCCGGCGATGTGGAACCGCCAGGGCTTGTCCGTCGCCTTCCGAATCCCGATTCGCGGAGAGGCGACGACGCTCCGCGTGGGTACCGGTGTCTCAGGTGCGAGAAGTCGCAGGGCACCGCGCGGCGTCAGCAGAGGGAGACCATACGCCTCACCGTCCAGCCCCATGGCGCTAGTCAGTTTGGCCGGTCCCGATGCGAGCGAGATCAGCGCCTTCCGGACCCGCGGTTCCGTCTTCGCGCGTCTCAACAGCCATGCTGTGCTGTCGTTGGGGAGTGCTATGCGTCTACGAGACGCCATGAGCGCCAAGCCTGTGAGGGGCTGGAGCGCCCGCACCAAGACGGCTTCGCCGTTTCCGTCCTCTCCGGTCACCACGTTGAAGCACCAGTGGATGCCATAGGTGAAGTAGACATAGGCGTGGCCCGCGCGTCCGAACATGATCTGGTTGCGCTCGGTTCGTCCGGTAAACGTATGGGATGCCGGATCGCTCTCGCAGTACGCCTCGGTCTCGACGATGATGCCGCTGGTGGTGCCCGACTCGGCGCGATGGACAAGAACGGCGCCGAGGAGCCGCTGTGCGGCGCGCGGCGGAGGGGCCAGCAAGGTCTCAGCGGGAAATAGGGTTGACACACTGGAATGGTACGGTGAGCGGGTCAGATTCGGCACCATGGGTGTGGCGACGCGGTAGACTGGCCAGCCGACACGTTTCAGGATTCGGTCGCGAGATGACGCCAACGCCAGGACGCAGGCTGATCAGATACAGAGTCGTGGGTGTCGCGTGCGTGGTCGCGCTCGCGGTTGGGTGCGAGCAGTCGCCGGTCGCGACCCTTCGGACCGCCGCTGATTCTCAGACCAGCCGCCCCTCCGCCTCGGTCGAACACGTCGACGACCTCCTGGCGAGCGCCGTCAGCCGCCAGGAGGTGCTCGGAGTCGTCGCGATAGCGGTGGACAGGGACGGCGTGATCTATCGTGGGGCGTTCGGCGCCGCGGACGAGTCGAACGACCTGCCGATGGACACCGACGCGGTGTTTCGTATCGCGTCGATGACCAAGCCGGTCACCTCGGTGGCGGCGATGCAACTGGTCGAGCGCGGTGCGATCGCACTCGATGAGTCCGCCGCCGTCTACCTGCCTGAACTCGCGCAGACGCAGGTCCTCGAGCAGTTCGACCCGCAGCGTGGCACCTACGAGCTCCGCCCTCCGGCAAGTCCCATCACCGTCAGGCAGTTGCTCACCCACACGGCCGGCTTTGGCTATCCGTTCACGAGTGACACGCTGCGCGATTTCGCGCCCCAGGCCGGTGATGGTGACGTGGTCGGTCCGTTGTTGTTCGATCCCGGGACGTCCTGGTGGTACGGGACGAACACCGACTGGGTGGGTCGTCTCGTCGAGTCCGTATCCGGGGACAACCTCGAGGCGTACTTCCGCGAACACATCTTCGAGCCTTTGCAGATGCCCGACACCGCGTTCAACGTACCGGAGGCCGACTGGCCCCGGACGGTCGCGCTGGCCAGCCGCCAGCGTGATGGGGGGTTGCTGCCGGAGGCACGTCGAGACCTGACACCGGTCGCCACCTTCAGCGGCGGGGGTGGTCTGTGGTCGACGGCGAACGACTACGCCCGGTTCATGCGGATGTGGCTGAACGACGGCGCGCTCGACGGGCAGCGTGTGCTGTCGGCTGAGACCGTCGCCACGATGTCCACCAATCAGGTCGGGCTGTTGGCGGCCGGGACGATCGTGACCGCCCTGCCGGATCTATCCAACGACTTCAGACCAACCGCGGATGGGCGCGGGCGTTTTGGTCTCGGATTCCTGATCAATCTCGATGACCAGCCCGGACGTCGTGCCGGCGGGAGCCTGGCCTGGGCGGGGCTCTACAATACGTACTTCTGGATCGATCCAGCATCGGGCGTGGCCGGCGTGATCCTGACCCAAGTGCTACCGTTCGCCGATCCGCGGGTGCTCGGCGTGTTCGACGCATTCGAGCGTGCGGTCTACGCGCTCGTCGCCGAGGTGGTCTAATACGCCAGCATCTTTCTGCCGACAGACACGTCGGGGCTCGAATTCCGAAAGGACATATTGTGCGATCTCTCGTTTCTTGCCCGCTCGTGGTGGCGGTCTGCTGTGTGTTGTCGGCCTGTACGCCCGGTGCCGACTCAGGGTCGATGTCGACGACCGCGACCGGCGGGGCGCCGGGAACCGACGACCAGAAAATTCTCAACGCGGTGGGCCAATCGCTCGCCCAGAACCTGCTTCCCGCGAACCTGTCGGCGGACGAGCTCGCGTTCGTACAGCGTGGTCTGAGCGACGCGGTCCTGGGCCGCGACGCGCTTGTGGCCCTGGACGAATATGGCCCGCAGATTCAGGGGTTCATGCAAGCGCGGGTCGCGGTGACCGCCGATGGTGAACTGGAACTGGCGAACGCGTTCCTGGAAGAACAGGCCGGTCTCGACGGGGCGGAGCGGACGGAGTCGGGGATCATCATCCACGAAATGACCGTGGGAACCGGTGCCAACCCCGCCGCAGAGGACATGGTATCAGTGCACTACCATGGAACGCTTCGAGACGGCACCGTGTTCGACAGTTCGGTCGAGCGTGGCGAGCCTGCGACCTTTCGGCTCACCGGGGTGATTCCCTGTTGGACCGAAGGCGTGCAGCGTATTGCGGTCGGCGGCAAGAGTCGGCTGGTCTGTCCTCCGGACCTCGCGTACGGTCCGCAGGGCCGGCCGGGGATCCCGGGCAATGCCGCGCTGGTATTTGAAGTCGAGCTGCTGGAGATCGTCGAAAATTGACCTTCATTCAGATCACGCGATTCGTGGGTGCTCGCTTCGCGCTTGACACCCGAGACCCGAAAATTGAAACTCGTCCGTCATGAGCGACGCGAAGCCGCTGGCAGGAAAGACCGGTGTGGTGTTCGGGGTGGCAAACAAACGCAGTATCGCCTGGGCCATCGCCAAGGCGTGGGCGGAAGCGGGAGCTACCCTGATCTTCAACTACCAAGGGGAACGGCTGAAGAGAAATGTCGAGCAGCTCGCCGGCACGTTCGGCGCCGACGTGCCGTTGTATCCGTGCGATGTCAGCAGCGACGAGCAGATCGACTCGTTCTTCGAGCAGGTCGCGTCGCACACCGACACACTCGACCTCATGCTGCACTCGGTCGCGTACGCGCCGAAGGAGGCGCTCGAAGGCGGCTTCCTGGCCACTTCGCGCGAGGCGTTCCGGACGTCGCACGACATCAGCGCGTACTCGCTCGTCGCCCTGGCCCAGAGGGCCGTCCCGCTGATGAGCGGCGGCGGCAGCATTATCGCCATGAGCTACTACGGGGCGGCGAAGGTGGTCCCGAACTACAACGTCATGGGCGTGGCGAAGGCGAGTCTGGAGGCCTCCACCCGTTATCTGGCCGCCGATCTGGGTCCGCGACAAATTCGTGTCAACTGCATCAGCGCTGGTCCCGTGCAGACGCTGGCGGCTCGCGGCATCGCCCACTTCAACACCATGCTCAACCACTACCGTGAGCATGCGCCGCTACGACGCAGCTGCGACCCGGCGGAGCTCGGCAAGACCGGCGTGTTTCTGGCCAGTGACGGGGCGGCGGCCATCACGGGCCAGACCCTGTATGTCGACGGCGGGTACCAGATCATGGCGATGTGACGCGCTGTCGTCCGATGCGGTCTCAGTGAGGGTGGAGGCAGACATGCGGAAAGTCGTCCTGGGCCTGACGGTGGTGTCGGTGATGATGCTGGCCGGATCCAAGCTGTCCTCGGACCCGGCGGCACATGGTCTCTCCGTTGCCCATCTGGCGGCGATCGCACTGGAGGGTCCCATGGAAGAGGTCGAGCAGCCAGGCGGATCGATATCGGACCACGACGCGCTGTTGGCGCTGAACGAGGACTACATCCGGTCAGTGCAGACCGGGGACGTGGCCCGGTTCGAAGAGATCCTCGCCGACGATTTTCGAGCCTCGCTGGGCACGACCTATCTCTGTCGGGCGGCGTTTCTGGCCCAGACCGCGTTTCCCGTCACCATTTCGAATCTGGCCGCTCGCGACGTCGAGATCCGGGTCATGGGCGATGTCGGCATCGTGCATGCGAGTACGACGGATCGGACGCTTGACGGGCAGGAGCGATCGGGGCGCTACACCGACGTCTGGGTGCGCGAGAGTGACGGCTGGCGGGCCGTCGCCGCACACGTGACCCGGTAGCGACCGAATCGGGCACGCTCATGCCCGGCACGGGTTCGGAGAGCAGAATGTGGCCACTGCGTCCATTATCTGATCCATGCATGGACGGCCGCGAGCTGTTCTTTCTGAGCATCGACGGACGACAGATCTACGGCGTGTCGCTCGAGACAGCGCTGGCGCTGACGATCGAGCCGGCGCGCGTCCTGGCGGAAGGGAACTTCCTGCCGTCGCTCGGGCCTGAGCGCCCATACGACGTCAGCCCCGACGGCGAGTCCTTCGTCGTGATCAGGCCGGAGAGCGGCACGGGTCCCAGATCCCCGCTCGACACCATTTTCGTGCAGCACTGGTTCCAGGAACTGTCGCGCCTCGTGCCAGTCGATTGAGCCGTTGAGGGGCGACACGAGCGTCACGATGGGTAGCAGTGGAGGTGTCATGAAGTTGCGGCAATTGGTGGTGTTGGCGGTCGGCGGCCTGGCGTTTCTGCAGGCCAACCCCAGTTCGGCCCAGTGTGGGCCGGACGGCGACGTTCCGTTCATCTGCGGGCCGGTGAGTCCAGAGGATCTGGTGCTCGTCCCGGGCTCGCCCTGGGTGATCGCGGCGGGGATGGAGGACGACGGGTATCTCTACGCGGTCGACCGTCGCGACCATCACTCAACGGTGTTGTTCCCGACCGCGTCCTTCGGTTCGCGTCCCGACGCGGTGTTCAGCGGCTGTTCAGGTCCCGTGACCGGGGGGTTTCGGCCGCATGGGCTCAGTTTGCGTCCCGGCCGCAATGACCGTCACACCTTGTATGTCGTCCGACATGGCGCGCGCGAGGCGATCGAGGTCTTCGATGTCGATGCCCGGAACGGCGCGCCCGTCTTGACTTGGGAGGGCTGCGCAGAGGCGCCCGAGGGCGTCACCTTCAACTCGGTGACCGCGTTGCCCGGCCAAGGCTTCGCCGCGACACACTTCAATCGTCCGGTCGGTGCGCTGTGGGAGTGGCAGCCCGAGACCGGGTGGGCGCAAGTGCCCGGGTTCGAGACCAACGGGCCAAACGGTCTCGTCTCGTCGCTCGACGGCCGGTGGTTCTATGTCGGGGGCTGGGGCACCCGTTCCTTGATCCGCGTCTCGCGGGGACAGACTCCGGTGCAGATTGATGCCGTCGAGGTCGGCTTCCATATCGACAACGTCCGCTGGGCCCCCGACGGGTCTCTCCTGGCTGCCGGTCATTCCGGCACGACCCCGGAGTCCATCTTTCAATGTCTGGGACAGCAGCAGTGTGATGACGTGAACTCCCATGTTGCGAAGGTCGATCCGGAGCAGCTGACCATGCAGGAGATCGTGCGGTATCCCTCCAACGAGTACATCATCCTCGGTACGGTGGGGCTACAGGTCGGAGACGAGATCTGGCTCGGGGGCATCGCGGGATCGGATCGGATTGCTCGTTTCCCGGCGCCGTAGCCCGAGGGTCTGGCAGGGTGCGGAAGAGAGTGGGGATCCCAGGACGCTAGGTACTACTCCCGCAACGACACCATCGGGTCTGTTCCTGCCGCTCGCCGCGCGGGCGCGTAGCTGGCGCACCACCCGATGGCGGCCAGCAGCAGCGCAATGCCGGCCAGGCTCAGCGGTTGGGTTGTCGTCACCTCGTAGAGTTGTCCTCGAACGACACGGGTGACCACAGACGAGCCCGCGAGGCCGACGCCGATGGTCCCCGTTCGGTGCTGCGGCCACGTGGCGAAGTTGTCGGCGCGCAGGTCGTGGGTGTCGATCGGGAAACGGATCTGGCGCTGCTGAAGCTGCAGCTGGATCGCCCACTACCGACGCTGGAACTGGGCGATGCAGAAGACCTGCGGCCAGGCGAGCTGGTGATGGCATTCGGCAGTCCGTTGGGTTTGGCCACCTCGGTCAGCATGGGGGTGGTCAGCGCGGTCGCGCGCCAGATCCTCGCGGACGACCCGATGATCTACATCCAGACGGACGCGACCATCAATCCGGGCAACAGCGGCGGGCCGCTCGTTGACGTCAATGGGCGTGTGGTCGGGATCAGCACGTTAATCTTGTCTCAGTTGGGCGGCAGCGACGGGATTGGCTTCGCGGTGCCCAGCAACATCGTCCGCACCGTGTATGAGCAGTTGAGGGAGTTCGGACGGGTGCGACGTGGGGAGATCGGCGTGTTCGCCCAGACGATCACGAGAGAGATGGCTCGCGGTCTGGGGCTAACGCAGACGTGGGGCGTCCTGTTGTCTGACGTGTTTCCGAGGGGACCGGCGGCGGGGGTGGGGTTGGCCGTGGGCGACGTCGTGTTGACGCTCGACGGCAAGTCGATGGAGAACGCCCGTCAATTCCAGGTCGATCTCTATCCTCGTCGGGTCGGGGAGTTGGTCGAGCTGGAAGTGCTGCGGGACGGGACCCGGCTGACCTTCACCGTGGCGCCGGTCGACCGTCCCGGCGACCCCAATCGATTCCAGCAGATGGTGCGTCCGACTGAACACCTCATCGAGAAGTTGGGCGTGCTCGGGCTCGACCTCACCGCCGAGGTGCGTGTCATGTTGCCTGACCCCAGGCTGCCGGGGGGCGTCGTGGTGGCGGTGTCTTCCGCCCGCGCCGTGCCTGTCAGAGGTGAGCCGTTGCTTCCGGGTGACGTGATCCACGCCCTGAACGGCAGCTCAGTGACGAATCTCGCCGGGCTACGTCGCGTGCTCGAGCCGCTGGGGCCCGGCGACGCGGTGGTGCTGCAGGTGGGCCGGGCCGGCGGGCTGTTGTTCGTCACCCTCACATTCGAGTAGGTCCCCGACGGGGCTGCGCCCCAAACCCCCGCAGCGGGTCCGGTGTCAGGCCGTCGTGACCGAACGACGCGCCACGGTCACCGCTTGAGACGGCTGAACCTGCCCTCTTGTTCCGGGCGATCTGGTGGTAGGCTTAGCATCCCTTAATGGGAGCCCCAGTCGAATACACCGGGATTTTCAGCAAGGTTGCTTGTTCTGAGGAGAGGTTACATGGCTCAGGTCACGATCACGGTCAACGGTAAGAATCGCACGGCTGAGGTCGAGCCGCGCCTGCTGCTGGTCTACTTTCTACGGGAACAACTCAACCTGACCGGCACCCACGTCGGCTGCGACACCAGCCAATGTGGCGCCTGCACCGTGTTAATCGATGGGCGCAGCGCCAAGTCGTGCACGCTCTTCGCGGTACAGGCCGACGGGTCTGAGGTGACGACCATCGAGGGGTTGGCGGACGGTGATCAGTTGCACCCGCTACAGGACGCCTTCTGGGAGGAGCACGGTTTGCAGTGCGGCTACTGCACGCCGGGGATGATCATGTCCGCGGTCAATCTGCTGAGCGACAACCCGTCCCCGTCTGAACCGGAGATCAGGCACGGGCTCGACGGTAATTTCTGCCGCTGCACCGGGTATCAGCACATCGTGAACGCCGTGCAGCACGCGGCGGGCACCGCGAGTAAGGAGTAGGTGATGGCCGCGTCTCCCGTGCTTCCGAAGTTGGTCGGTCAGCGCGTCAAACGACGTGAAGACCCGCGTCTCATCCAGGGTCTCGGCACGTATGTCGATGACATCAAGCTCGTGGGCATGCAACATGCCGCGTTCAAGCGTAGTGACCTGGCTCACGCTCGCATCCTGTCGGTCGATGTGAGCGAGGCTGAATCGATGCCTGGCGTCGAGGCGGTCTTTACCGGCGCCCAGATCGCCGAGTTTGTGGCTCCGATGCCGATCGGCACTCCGTTTCCGTCACCCGATCATCACGCGGTGGCGGTGGGCACCGTCCGCTACGTCGGCGAGCCGGTCGCGGTGGTGGTGGCCACCGACCGGTATGTGGCGCGCGACGCGGCTGACACCATTGTCATCGACTATGAGCTGCTCCCGGCAGTCGTCGATCCCGAGCAGGCGATGACCGGTCAACCGGCCCAGATTCACGCCGACTTCGAGAACAACCTGGCGGTCGCGCTGGTGCCGAGTGGCACAGGGGTTTCGGCCGACCTCCAGACTGTCGACGACACCGCGGTCGACAAGGCGTTTGCCGACGCCGATGTGGTGGTGTCGCAACGGATGTACAACCAGCGGCTCGCGCCGACGGCGATGGAGCCACGCGGCGTCGTGGCTCAGTACGAACCGGGGAAGGACACGATGACCATCTGGTCGTCGACCCAGAACCCACACATTCTGCGGTCGTTCATTGCTGCCCTGAACGGAATGGGACAGGACCAGGTGCGCGCGATCGCGCCGGAGGTCGGCGGCGGGTTCGGCGCGAAGATCAACATCTACGGCGAAGAGTATGTGGTGGCCGCCCTGTCGAAGCGGCTCGGGATTCCGCTGAAATGGGCCGAGGACCGGTCGGAAGCGTTTCTCGCGACCACCCACGGACGCGACATCATCGGCTATCTCGATCTGGCCGCGACCAGCGACGGCAAGGTGCTGGGGATGAAGCTGCAGCTCATCGCCGACATCGGTGCCTACAACATGCTGCTCACCGCCGCCATCCCGACACTGACGATGATGATGGCCAACGCGACCTACGACATACCGGCCATCCGCACGACCCTGACCGAAGTGTTCACCAACAAGACCCCCACCGATGCCTACCGCGGAGCGGGCCGGCCGGAGGCCACCTACTTCGTCGAGCGGGGGATGGACATGCTCGCGCGCGAGCTGGGGATGGACCCAGGCGAGCTGCGTCGCAAGAACTTCATCCAGCCTGACCAGTTTCCATACGCAACCCAGATGGGAGCCGTCTACGATTCGGGCGACTACGAGAAAGCGCTCGACCTTGGCCTGAAGAACGCCGGCTGGGACGAGCTGAAGCAGCAGCGCGATGCCGCCAGAGCGGAAGGGCGACTGGTTGGTCTGGGGCTCGCCATGTATGTCGAGGTGTGCGGTCTCGGTCCGTCATCATCGCTGCCGACCGGCGGTTGGGAGCACTCGCAAGTCACGATCGAGCGTGACGGTCGTATCAGCGCGACGACCGGCGCGTCACCGCACGGTCAGGGCAACGAGACCACTTTTGGGCAGATGCTGGCCGATCAGTTCGGCGTGCCGCTGGAACACGTCACGATTCATCATGGCGATACCGGCGTGGTGAAGCAGGGCATCGGTACCTTTGGCAGCCGCTCGCAGGCGGTGGGAGGCACCGCCATCCACCTGGCCGGCGGCAAGGTCAAAGAGAAGATGGCCAAGTTCGCGGCCGCGCTCATCGAGGCGCACGAGGATGATCTCGTGTTCGAGAACGGTCGCATCTCGGTCAAGGGTGTGCCGGATTCCGGGAAGACTTTCGCCGAGGTGGCCGGTTACGCGTATGTCCCCGTGCCGCTGCCCGAGGGCCTGACCCCCGGGCTGAGCGAAGAAGCGTTCTTCGAGCCGGCCAACAACACCTATCCGTTCGGCTGTCACATCTCGCTGCTCGAGATCGACCGCGACACCGGCGAGCCGACATTGCTCAAGCTGGTGGCCATTGACGACGCCGGCAACCTCATCAACCCCTTGATTGTCGAGGGCCAGATACACGGTGGGCTCGCGCAGGGCATCGGGCAAGCGATGATCGAAGAGGTCCGGTTCAGCGAAGACGGACAACCGCTGACCGCCTCGTTCATGGACTACGCCATCCCGCGTGCGGCCGATTTTCCCCGCTTCGAGCTCGACAACACTGTGACCCCGACCCCGGTCAACCCGTTGGGGGCCAAAGGGGTCGGTGAAGCAGGCACGCTGGGGTCGACGCCCTGTATCGTGTCGGCGGCCGTCGACGCGTTGAGCGAATTTGGTGTGAAGCACATCGACATGATGCTGCGGCCGGAAAAGCTGTGGCGCATCATTCACGGAGGTCAGTCGTGATTCCGTCCGTCTTCGAGTACGAGCGTGCGACTTCGATCGACGACGCCCTGGCGAAACTCGCTGCGACCGGCGGAGCCGGCAAGCTGATCGCCGGTGGGCACAGTCTGGTCCCGCTGATGAAGCTGCGGTTGAACGAGCCGACCACGATCATCGACATCGCTCGGATTCCCGGCCTCGCCGGGGTTCGGGAGGATGATGGCCTGATCGAGGTCGGGGCCGGCACCGTGCATCACGATGTCGCCACCTCCGCCGTGCTGCGCGACCAGTGTCCCGTCGTGTCAGATACGGCGGCGACGATCGGGGACCCGCAGGTGCGGAATCGCGGCACCCTCGGCGGGAGCCTCGCGCACGCGGATCCGGCGGCCGACTACCCGGCGATGCTGCTGGCGGTCGATGCGCAGATCCAACTGCAGGGCCCGGCTGGGACACGCGCGGTCGCCGCTCAGGATTTCTTTCAAGATCTGTTCACCGTCGACCTCGGCGCGGACGAGATCATCACCGCCGTACGGTTTGCGCCGGTGCGCGCGGCGGCCTACGCGAAGCTGTATCAGCGTGCGTCGCGGTTCGCGATTGTCGGGGTGGCGGCGGCGCTCGAGATGGCTGATGGTGTGATCAGTTCCGCCCGCATCGGATTGACCGGCGCACTCTCGAGCGCGGTGCGCCTGCCGCACGTCGAAGACGCGCTGGTGGGTCAGGCACCGACGGCCGAGACCGCGTCAAACGCCGCGAAGGGGGCTGGGACGAGCCTCAGCGATGTCAACGGGGATCTACACGCCAGCGAGGAGTATCGCCGCGCCATGGTGTCGGTCTTCACCAAGCGGGCAATCGAGGGCGCGCTGGCCCGCGTGTAGGTCTAGTTACTTAGACGGGGCTGGGCCCCGAACCCCACGCGACGGCTACGCGGGGACCCCGAGAGCCCCACTCCGCCGCCGCGGGGCGCGCATTGTCGCGCGCGCCCTGGCTGGTATCTGGCGCGGAGTCGTAGCCAGGGGTCTTCAGGCGCGCGGCATCGTGTGCTGGCAGTGCCTGTCTCACTGTGTCAAAATTGAAGGTCGTAGAGGGAGATTGATTCAAAATGATGAAGCGGCAGAAACAGCTGCTCGCGATGGCAGCAGCGGTAATGGTGGTGATATTGGCGCCCGGCATCGCCGCGGCGCAAGGCGAAGCTCCACGGGCATTCGATGGTCACCCGGACTTCAACGGCGTCTGGCAGGCGATCGGCACCGCGCATTGGGACCTGCAGGACCACCCGGCCGCGGCCGGACCGGTCGACACGGGCGCCATTGGCGCCGTTCCGCCGGGGCAGGGCGTGGTGGTTGGCAACACCATTCCCTACACACCCGAGGCGCTGGCGCAAAAACAGCAGAACTTCGAGAACCGGTGGACCGACGACCCGGAGGTCAAGTGCTTCATGCCGGGGGTGCCGCGCGCGACGTATTTGCCGCATCCGTTCCGCATCGTTCAGGGCGACAAGAAGATCATGATGGTCTACGGCTTTGCCGAGGCGAACCGGACCATCCACATGGACAAGCCGGAGCGCGAGCGCGCGCCGATCGACAGCTGGATGGGCCGGTCGCACGGGGCCTGGGATGGCGACACCCTCGTCGTCGACGCCGAAGGGTTCAACGGCGAGTCGTGGTTCGATCGTGCCGGCAATCACGCCAGCTACGCGTTGCAGGTCCAGGAACGGTACACCCCGATGGGCCCGAACGTCATCATGTACGAGGCGACGCTGACCGACGAGAACACCTTCACGGAGCCCTGGACGATCCGGATGCCGCTGTATCGCCGGCTTGACGAGAACGTCCAGGTGCTGGAGTTCAAGTGTGTGGAGTTCACCGAAGACCTGCTGTATGGGCATCTTCGCAAAGTGCCTACTCGCTGACGGGACTGCATCATGAATCGAAGACACAGCGCTTTCACACTCGCGGCGGTCGCCCTGTCCTGGTTGGTTTCGCCGACGGCGTCGTTCGCGGCCGAGGCCGACTACCACCACGTTCATCTGACGACCTCGAATGCCACCGAGGCGATGAAGTGGTACACGGAGTATCTGGACTGCCAGCCGTTGACCGACCGGGACGACGGCGTCGATTGCTTCGGCGCAGAGGTGGTGTTCGAGTCCAAGGCGACCTTGGGCAGTAGCCAGCGCACCGGGATCGACCACATCTCCTTCTCGTATGCGGACCTGACGGCCAAGATGGGTGAGCTGGCGTCCGTGGGAGTCCGGGGCTCGGGGGTCAGGCTGCAGCGGTTCGAGGATGGGGAGACGCTACGAGAGATGCCGGGGCTGTTCAAGCACGGCTTCATCTTCGACCCCTGGGGCACTCGCATCGAGTTGGTTGAAGACCCCGACACCCTGGGCTTTCATCACATTCACCTGAGCAGCACCGATCCGGCCGCGACCCTGAACTGGTATCAGGAGCGTTTTGGTGGCGAAAGCGCCCGGCTCAGAGGGCAGGCCGACGGGTTGCGGATGGGTGACATCTGGTTGCTCGCGATGCAGCATGAGGGTGGTGTTCCCGCCGCGACCGCTGGTCGAGCCATCGACCACATTGGGTTCGCGGTTGCCAGCCTGGACTCGGTCGCGGGTGAGCTGGAGCGGGCCAATGTGCAGTTTCTCGAGCAGCCGGGCGTGCCAGATGGGGGCCGGACCTCCGCGAAGCGAGCCATCGTGGACGGACCGGACCACGTCAGTCTGGCGGTGGTCGAGGCCGGCTTTGCCGGTGTCGTCAGTAAGATGGCCGAGGTCACGGACATCACGACGGAGCTCAGAGACTACACGGTACCGCGCACCCCCTGGGGGACGCCGGATTTCCAAGGGGTCTGGACCGGGGATGCCTCTCACGGGATCCCATTGCAGCGTCCCGACGATGTGGGAGACGCCGCGGTGCTGACCCCCGAACAGGCAGCGGCGCGGCGTGAGCGTGGCACGTTGGGCAGTATCTGGGGTTACGAGGCCGAGTGGCGCGACACCACGTTGGGGTATGTGAAGTCGGCGCCGTCACGTCAGGTGGCGATGATCATCGACCCGCCCGACGGTCGAATTCCCCCGCGCACCCCCGAGGGTGAGCGGCTGATGGCCGAAGCACGCGCGGCCCGGCAACCGTTGCCGGAGGGGCCCGAGAACCTCAGCTCCTGGGTACGTTGTATTACACGCAGCCTGGTGCAGACGCCCGGGGTCTACAACAACGGGTTCCAGGTGATGCAGGGGCCGAACCATGTGGCCATGCAGGTGGAGATGTTGCACGAGACACGGGTCATCCCGACCGACGGGACGCCATTCGTCGGGTCCGACATCGCGTCATGGCGAGGCGATGCTCGCGGGCAGTGGGATGGCGACACCCTCGTCGTGGAGATCCGAAACTTCAATGGCAAGGCGCCGTATCAAGGGTCGAGCGACGCGTTGACCATGACGGAGCGGTACACACGCACCGGGCCCGACACGCTGGAGTATCGGTTCACCATCGACGATCCGAAAGTGTTCACGAGGCCGTGGACCGGGATGTTCACCTACGTGCGGGACGAGTCGCAGTATGAACTCGTGGAATACGCGTGCCACGAAGGCAACTACGGGATGACCAACATTCTCAGCGGTTCGCGCTCGAAAGAAGCGGAAGCCGGACGCTAGAGGCCAGACGTTTTCAGGGGAAGTGATGAGGTAACGGCAATGCGCAAAACAACAGGCATCATGGTGGCAAGTCTCGGAGCCGGTCTTCTGATGGCGGGAGCGGCGGTGCAGGCACATCACGCGTTCGCGGCTGAGTTCGACGCCAATAAACCGGTCCGGCTGGCCGGCAAAATCACGAAGATGGAGTGGATCAATCCCCACGCGTGGATGCACCTCGAGGTCGAGGCCGACGGCGAAGTGCAGAACTGGATGATCGAGGCTGGGCCCCCAGGGGCGCTCGTGCGTCGCGGTTGGACGCGCGAGTCGGTCGTGCCGGGCACGGAAGTGCTTGTCGAAGGGTATCAGGCGATTGACGGGGCGTTCCGGGCGAATGGCCGCGACGTGACCTTCCCGGACGGCCGCCGGCTGTTCGCCGGGTCGTCCGGAACGGGCGCGCCGCTCGACGGGCGGGACGCCACTGAGCCTGAATAGACTGGGCGAATCTGTATCACCGGATATCACTCACGCCGTGCCACCACTACGAGGCGCGCGATACTGCGCGCCTCGCGGTGCGACCGCGTGAGGTTCGGGGCGCAATCCCGTCGCAGGAAAGAAGGCAGGTTGATGACCCGCACACGATCCGTTCACGCGCTCGCGCTGTCGCTGCTGGCGTTGCCGGCCGGCGCCCTCGCGGCCGACTATCATCACGTCCATCTCACCGTGTCGAACGCCACGGAAGCGGTCCGCTGGTATGGCCGCCACTTCGAGTGCCAGCCGTTGTCCGATCGCGACGACGGCATCGATTGCGCCGGGGTGCAGGTGGTGTTCGAGTCACGCCCCACCCTGGGCAGCAGCGAACGCACTGGTATCGACCACATCTCGTTCTCGTATGCCGATCTGACGACGAAGATGGCTGAGTTCGAGAGGGTCGGTGTGTCGGGGGGCGGGGTCCGGCTGCAACGATTCGAAGACGGCTCGACAGTACGCGACGTGCCGGGGCTCTTCAAGTATGGGTTCGTCTTCGACCCCTGGGGGACACGGATCGAGCTGGTGGAAGACGCCGACTATCTGGGGTTTCACCACATCCACCTGCGGTCGGCTGACCCATCGGGCACACTAAGCTGGTATCAGGACACGTTCGGCGGTGAAACCGCGAAGTTGCGTGACCGCCTGGACGGTATTCTGCTGAACGACGTGTGGCTGCTCGCGATGCAGCATGAGGGCGGCGAGCCTGCGTCAACCGCCGGTCGGGCCATCGATCACGTCGCGTTCGTGGTGGAAGACCTGGATGCCACCGCCGCGCAGCTGCGCGGGAACGGTGCGACGTTCGTGGAGGAGCCCGGCGTTCCCCAGGGTGGTCGGACGTCTGCCCGCCGGGCGATTATCGCCGGGCCGGACAACGTCAGTCTCGCGGTGGTCGAGGCCGGGTTCGCCGGTGTGGTGAGCGACGCGGCTGGCCTGACGGACATTACCACCGAGCGGCGAGACTACACGGTGCCACGAACGCCATGGGGCACCCCAGATTTCCAGGCCGTGTGGACCGGCGATGCTTCGCATGGGATTCCGCTCCAGCGGCCCCGGGACCTGGCCGACTCCGACGTGTTGACCACCGAGCAGGCGGCGGCCCGCCGCGAGCGCGGCACCCTCGCCAGCATCTGGGGATACGAGGCCGAGTGGCGCGATACGACGTTGGGCTACGTGAGGTCGGCTCCGTCGCGTCAAGTGTCGATGGTGATTGACCCGCCTGACGGCCGTCTTCCGCCGCGAGTCGGCGACGCGCCGGCGCGGGGCGGCAGGCCTGGCGGCGGCCGGCGCCGCGGGTTGCCAGAAGGGCCCGAAGATCTCAGCAACTGGGTCCGGTGTATCACCCGCAGCCTGGTGCCAATGCCGACCATCTACAACAACGGTCTTCAGATTGCCCAGGGCCCCGGCTTCGTGACGGTGCTGCGGGAAATGGTGCATGAGACCCGGGTCATCCCGACTGACGGATCGCCGCACGTTAGCGCCGACATCACCTCGTATCTCGGTGACCCACGGGGGCGCTGGGAGGGCGACACGCTCGTCGTCGAGAGCGCGAACTTCAACGGTCGCGTGCCGTTCAACGGGTCCAGCGAGAACTTGACGCTGACCGAGCGCTACACGCGGACCGGCCCGGATACGCTCGAGTATCAGTTCACAGTGGATGATTCGACGGTGTGGACGCGACCCTGGACCGGGATGTATACGTTCGTGCGCGACGAGTCGCAGTACGAGCTGGTCGAATACGCCTGTCACGAGGGCAACTACGGGATGACCAATATCCTGAGTGGTTCGCGGACCAGGGAGCGGGAGACCGAAGCGGGTCGTTAGCGACGGTGGGACGACTACCGCGACATCAGATTTTCGTTCGGCGTGTCATATGCGAGGCCGCTCCTCATCGGGCGGTCTCGTTTCGTTTCGGCACGTTGTGGCGGGACGACAGCGCCAGGAGCCACCCGACGAATTGTTGGAGCGCGCGGAATTCCAGTGCGTCACAGGGCGGAACGATCTATGTTAAGGACATCCGCCTAGGTCGTTCGGCCGGTGCAGACATCGAATGTCATGATGAACCGTCTTGAACCAGTTTGGAACCCGGAGATACTCCTGATGGATCGGCTCTCAACCGCTCGTGCGCTCTCCCTCATCCCCATGATCGCGGCCCTGGTCATCGTGACCCCGGTTCTCGCCGGTGCCGCTGACTATCACCACGTGCACATCACCGCATCAGCCCCGTCCGAAGCGGTCGGCTGGTACGAGGAGCATCTCGACTGTCTACCTGTCGCGGATCGTCCCGATGCGGCCGACTGCGACGGCGTCGAGCTGATTTTCGTGGTGCAGCCGACCATGGGTAGCACCCAGGGCACCGGGGTGAACCACATCGGGTTCTCGTATGCCGATGTCACGGCCAAGATGGCCGAGTTCGAAGCGGTCGGCGTGCGTGGCTCTGGGGTCAGAATGCAGCGTTTTCCGGATGGAGCCACGTTGCGTGACGTGCCAGGCCTCTTCAAAATGGGGTTCATCTTCGATCCGTGGGGCACCCGCATCGAGATGGTGGAAGATCCAGACACGCTCGGGTTTCACCATGTTCATCTCAGCGCCGCCAACCCGGCTGAGACCCTGGCGTTTTACCGCGATCTGTTCGGCGGTGAACCGGCCAGCTTGAAGGGGCAGATCGACGGTTTGCGTTTTGGCGACGTCTGGTTACTCGTGGCCGAGCATGGCGAAGGTATCCCTGCGACTACGGATGGACGTGCCATCGATCACATCGGGTTCGTCGTGGCCGACCTTGACGCCGAGGCTGCCGCTCTGGTGCGAGGTGGCATCGCGTTTTCCGAGGAGCCCGTCGTTCCGGTCAACGCGCGCTCGTCGGCCAAGCGTGCGTTTCTGGTCGGTCCGGACAACGTCAAGCTGGCCCTCGTGGAGACCGGCTGGGCGGGTGTCGCTGAGGAGCGCGTCGAAGAAGTGGCGGCTGACGCCGCGCCCTACACCGTGCCTCGGACCCCGTGGGGCGAGCCCGACCTGCAGGCGGTGTGGACCAGCAACTCTGCGCACGGCATTCCGCTCGAACGGCCGTCCGATGCCAACGACATTGGCTCGCTGACAGCCGAGGAAGCGGAGGCACGGCGCGAACGCGGTACGCTCGGCAGCATCTGGGGCTACGAACGTGAGTGGCGCGACACCACATTGGGGTATGTCAAGACCGCGCCGTCGACCCAGGTGGCGATGATCATCGATCCCCCCGATGGCCGCATTCCCCCGATGACCGATGAGGCCATGGCTGCGAGGGAGGCTCGCGGGCGGGTGAACACCTCTGGCGTGGGCATGCTGGCCGCGGGTCCGGAAGAGCTGAGTCTGTTCGTGCGGTGCATCACCCGGGGCGCGCCGGGCATATATATGCCTGGCATTTACAACAACGGTGTCCAGATCGTCCAGGGGCCAGGCCATGTCGCGATTCAGAATGAGATGATCCACGAGACCAGGGTCATCGCGACCGAGCCTCGTCCGACACTCGGGCCTGACGTGACCAGCTGGTTGGGAGACCCGCGGGGCCATTGGGAGGGCGACACGCTGGTGGTCGAGACCACGCACTTCAACGGTCGCTCGCCGTATCGTGGCTCGAGCGAGAACCTGACGCTGACGGAACGGTTCACCCGGGTCGGCGAGACGGTACTCGAGTACCAGTTCACGATGAACGACCCCTCGATCTGGACCCGTCCCTGGACCGGCATGTTCCGGTTCGACAAGGACGACGAGCAGTACGAGCTGGTCGAATACGCCTGCCACGAGGGGAACTACGGGATGACCAACATCCTCAGTGGCGCGCGCGCTAACGAGCGGGCCGCCGAATCGTCGCGGTAGCGTCCCGCGTCCTAGTAGAGTCATTCGTTTAGAGACAGGCCGTGCTGCCAGACATCCGGCGGCTCGGCCTGCTCCATGTACGCCTTCGAGGACCCCTGCGCTTGCAGCACTCCTTGCTCTCTCGGATCGGACTCGCGCTGGTCGGTGTCGGGATGGCGTCCGTCGGTGTTGCCGAGGCTCAGGCGGTGGCCGCCCCTGTCAGCCCATCGGTGTCCGTGGCCGTCGCGCGGTTCGTCAACGTCAGCGGTCATCCGGAGGACGCCTGGATCGGCGCTGGCATCGCCGAGAGCGTGTCCGTCGACCTTCGCGGTCATGGACTCACGGTGGCGGGACAAACGGCGCTCGGGCGTGCCGTGAGTCGCAGCGCGGTCCCGCTCGCAGAGGGCGCGAACGACCCCGCGGCGTTCGAGACCTATCGCCAGCTTGGCGCGGACCTTCTGATTGACGGTACCTACCAGCGCCTGGACGACCAGATTCGCATCACGGCCCGTATTGTCGACCTGAGGTCTGGGGCGGTGATCGAGCGCGCGAAGGTGGACAGCACCCTGGCTGAGTTGTTTGGAGCCCAGGATCGTCTCGCCGCGACGCTAGCCGAGCGTCTTGCCGACACGGCGGGTCTTGCTCCGGCCCTCGCTGGGGGCGAGACACCCGAGTTGACGCCCCGAGCCGCACGTGCGCCCGAGCGGGAACGGCCGGCGCGGGCTACCGACACCACCGGTGCCATCACCCTGCCGGTTCCACCAGACCGTACCGCTCTTGGAGACGCGCCGGTGCGTCGCGGCGGCGGGTACGCCATCGCCAGTCGTCCCACAACCACCGTGATGCGGACCACCCAACCCCCGTCCATCGACGGCCGACTGGACGATCCGGTGTGGCGCGACATCGTGCCGATCACGGAGTTCGTCCAGACCAGCCCTGTCGAGGGAGCGCGGGCCACCGAGGACACCGAAGTCTGGATCGCCTACGACAGCGACAACATCTACGTGGCCGCCTATGTGCACTACACAGACCCTGCCACGATCCGCGCGAACCGGGCTGAGCGGGACGAGACGCGTGGCGACGATCAGATCCAGGTCATGTTCGACCCGTTCCTCGACCAGCAGCGAGCCTACTTGTTCTCCGTCAACGGCTACGGGGTGCCCGGCGACGCCATTGTGAACGCCAGCGGCGGCACCGGGCGTAGCCGGAGCCGCGTCGGCTCATCGAGTGGCGGATCTGGCGGCGGAGGTGGCGGCGGCGGCAACAGTGGCGGCGGATCGAGTCAGAGCGGGTTTGGTATCCGGGGTGACTCGTCGTGGGACGCGCTGTTCGAGGCGCGTGGCGGGCTGGTTGACGACGGGTGGACGGCCGAGATGGTCATTCCGTTCAAGAGTTTGCGCTACCCGGCCCGGTCCAGCGGCGAGTCGCACACCTGGGGCTTTCAGATCAGCCGGAACATCCGTGACAAGTCGGAATCGCTCGTGTGGTCTCCGGTCTCTCGTAATATCGCCGGGCAATTGACCCAGATGGGTCTGATGGGCGGCATGACAGACCTGTCTACCAGCCGCAACCTCGAGTTTCTGCCCACCTTCACCGGCGTGCAGGTCGGGGCACTCGACACCACCTCAGGCGCCTTCGGAGAGGGCGACCCGCTGGGACAGATGGGCCTGGGCGTCAAGTATGGGGTGACGTCGAATCTCACGCTGGACTTCACCTACAATCCTGACTTTTCCCAGATTGAGTCGGACCGACCGCAGGTCGAGGTCAATCAGCGATTCGCGCTCTTCTTCGCCGAGCAGCGGCCCTTCTTCCTCGAGGGGCAGGAGATTTTCACCGTCGCGACGCCAACGAATCTGGTGCACACGCGCACCATTGTCGACCCGCGGTTCGGCGCGAAGCTCACCGGAAAAATCGGCCGGTCGACCGTGGGGGTGTTCATGGCCGACGACGACGCGCCGGGACGGCTCGACGACCGCGCGGATCCGGCGTTCGGTACCACGGCTCAGTCCTTCATCGGCCGGTGGCGTTACGACCTCTACGGCGATTCCTACCTCGGCACCATCGCCACCGCGCGCGAGTTCGGGTCCGAGTACGACCGGGTCGGCGGCGTCGACGGCCGGCTCCGTCTGGGTCGCACCCACGCCTTCAGTTTCACGGCGGTACAGTCCGACCATCGTGACGGCGTCGAAGGCGACCTCAGTGGTCCGGTGATTGAGGCTGATTTCTCGCGCCAGGCTCGCAATCTCAGTTACGCGGTGTCGCACAGCCGCATCGACCCCGATTTCCGAACCGGGACCGGCTTCGTGCCGCGCGTCGACATCCAACGCACCGATGCCAATGTGCGCTATCTCTGGTGGCCCGAGGGCGCCATCATCAACTGGGGTCCCAGTTTCGCGTATCTCCGGAACCACAATCACGCCGGCGACCTTGAGGACGAACAGTTCCGGGGTGATGTCAACATGGAGTTGATTCGCAACATCCGCCTCGGCGCCGGCGTGAGCCGCGACTTGGAGCGGTTCGGCGGCATCGATTTTCGTAAGACCGGCGCATCGTTCTCCGGCCGCATCAGCGGCCGTATCCTGTCGGTCAGCGCGAGTGCGAATCGTGGTGACAGTATCTTCTTCGACGACGACTCGTTTCTGGGCCGGTCAACGGACGGGACAATCAGCCTGTACTATCGGCCGACGTCCAGGCTGCGTACGGAGCTCCGCACGGTGTTCACCCGATTCGTCAATCCCACCGCCGATGACGCGGAAATCTTCGACGTGAAGATCTATCGGTGGCGCGCCACCTATCAGTTCACCGACCGTCTTCTGCTCCGCCACATCCTCGAGCACAACACGCTCAGCGGCACGCTCGGGAACAACGTCCTGGCCACGTATCGCGTCAACGCGGGGACGGTGTTCTTTCTGGGCTACGACGACCGCTACCAGCAGGGCAACCTGATCGACGATATTGACGAAGGCTTCTTCCCCACCGCTCGGTTCGAACGCACCAACCGTGCGTTCTTCACGAAGATTTCCTACCTGTT
>CAUZAY010000028.1:0-23036 GCA_963577695.1 Vicinamibacteria bacterium
CGCTTGACACGTTCGCTGCGGTGCGGGCGGTCAAAGCCTACCGGCTGCGCGTCGAGCTGACCCCACCGGTTCCACAGCTGCCCTGTCTTGATCATGAAGCGATGCTGCATGAGGGGATTGCCCCCCATGCGGCCGCCTATGTCGAGGATCATGAGAGCGGCGAGTTGTATGAGCTCGTGCTGACGCCATCGAAGCGGCGTATCGAAATCGACGTCGCGTCGACCCTGCACGAACACTCTCAGGCCGGCCAAGCACGGCTGCTGGAGCGCTTGCGCGGGCAGTTTCCTGAGTTTGCCTATCGTGTGAACAGGGTGTCGTGGTTGCGCGGAGACCGTCGGGTGGCACGGGCCTGCCGAGCGCAGGTGACGCTGCGTGAGGTGCTGGCTGGTTCGGATTTCGACCGTATCGCCCGGGCGCTTGATCGGCTCCGCACCGTTAGTGCGCTGATGGAGAAGGAGTCACGGGTCGCGTCGTGGAGCGTGCGCACCGTCACGGGGCCGTTCCTGGCCGTCATGGGGTTCTTCGTCTATCAGGGCCTCGGCGAGCTGGCCCCGGAGCTGGGCGAGGGCGCGGTGACGCTGCTGCAGGCGGTGTTGGTCGGTGCGGCCGGGGCCCTGTTCCTGTATTTCGGACTCAAGGCAGTGCACCTGACCGAGATGGCGAACCGGGTCTGGAAACGCGCCGCTGAATTCGGCTTGATCCTGGCTGAGCGCCGACGTCTCCGCGACCGCGAGCCAGCGAGATCAACCGCCTGTGAGCAGGATGACAAAGAGCGCCAGATTGACCACGTGTGACGTGAAACAGAGGACGCATCTGACGCGGATGACGAACAGCAGCGAGTAGGTCAAGAACAGTCCCAATCCGACGGTCATGGCGCTGACGCCAAGTAACGTCAGGCGAACGAACGGTTCGTCGAGCCCCTCGCCGGTCGCCGCGGCGGCAAGCAACAGGTAGAAGAGGAGGCCGAGGACCGCGTTCGGCGGACCGAAGATCCGGGCTTGCCGCGTGAACACGACGGACGAACAGGTGTCCTGTCCCATCCGGCACACCGGTGGGATCCAGCGAGTGTCCGGCTTGACCCACTGGAAGGTGACCCCGACGAAGTAGCCGGAGATGAGGAACCCGCCGGTGCACAACGTCACCAGCAGCAGAAGCATCGCGTGACCCTCACCCATGAGCGGCGCATCAGTGTGCCACGGGCTGCTAGGGCAGTGGGAGCAGCAACTCACTGCCCGGTGCGCGCTGCACGTCGAACGTCTTCAACGTGTAGTTGACGAAGGTGTAGTAGCCGATGAGGCCGGCCAGGTCCATCACACCTTCATTGCCGAACAGGCGTTGCGCCGTCTCAAACGCGTCGCGGCTGAGTTTTGGCTCATTTACCAACTCGCGGGCGACTTGGATGATTGCTCGTTCCCGGTCGCCCAGACCCGGCAGCGTCTGAGTCTCGGGCAGCGGACGACCTGCTCGCACGAGCTCGATAATCTCCTCCTCGAGCCCCTCCCTTCGTGCCGCCGGTTCATGGGCCGACCATTCGTATTGGCTGTCGAGCTCGCGCGCGGTCGCGATGATGGCCAGTTCGGCCAACCGTTGGTCGCGCTCCCCGTCGTTGCCGAACCGCAGGTAGTCGCGGGCCGGGAAGATGTGCTCCGCCATGCGAGGGCTGTACATCCACATGCCGACCGGCCCTCGGAGGCCGCCGGCGTACGAGCTGTCCGGGTTCACGATGAGGTCAAAGACACGTTGGTCCACTGGGGACAGAGACTCGCGAGCGACGGTCGGAAGCCGCGCCCAGGAGTCTTCATGGATGTCGGCCGGGATGTCGGCGCGAGTCACTTCGCGGGGGACGACGGGGGCCGGCGACGGGGCTGGGGCCGTCGGCTCGGTCGCCGCCGTTTCGTTGTTGACCGGGGCGCCGCATGCGGTGAGGCCCACAACGCACAGGACCAACGTGGGGGCAAGTCGTGACACGGCGGCTCCTTTAAAGGGTCAGAACGATCGTCCCGAATTATAGCGTCCAACGTGTCAGCTGGTCTCGGCACGTGCAAAACCGGCCCAGTCGGCAGAGACCAACTTCGGTCGCGGTGAAGCGCCACGGGGGGACAGTGACCGGACCTGGGCCGATCCCGATGGTGATGTGCGGGGCGAAGTGTCCGAACGACGAGTCGAGGCGGAACCGGGACACCCAGCGCACGTCTGCGTCGCGGGCCGGTGAGTCGTCAGACTGGAACGCCTCGGCGGTGCCGGAGACTTCGTGGTCGGCCAACACGCCGACGACCTGTTCGTGGAGGCGTTGGAGGTCTGGCGTGGGCGCCACCACGGCCACGTGCGCCGTGCGACCCCGGCGCCCGCCGGTGACCGTGATCTCAAGTGGCACGTGACGGGAAAGCAGGGGCGTCAGGTCGGCTCGGACGGCATCGACCGCGTCCGCGTCGACAAACTGTTGCCCGAGCGTAATATGCGGGTGGTGGGTGGTGTCGAACCGAAATCCGCCAGGCGTGGGGACGCAGCCCGCGTTCAGGTGTTCGAACACTGACCGAGCGGTCGTGGGGAGCAGAATCGCGACGTCGACCGCGAGCGGAGTCACCGCTCGCTACCGGTGAAAGTGACCGGACCGGACGGTGCGTCGTCTCGCCGCCGAGGCCTCGGCCCCGTCGATCGGGGTCCAGCCCGAGCGGATCAACGCGGCCTGCAGCCGGACGGCAGCGGCATAGAGCGCCGAACGACTGGCGAGGCGTTCGGTGTGGAGACCGCCGCCTGGTTCGCGCCGCATAAGATGAAAACCGCCGTCTCCGGCTTCACACCAGACCGTCACGTGTTGCTCCGTCGGTCGGCGCCGATTCAGAAATCGCACCATGACGCTGGTGTTATCGGACCCTCGACGGGCGGACGACAGTCCCCCGCGTCACCAGGCAGCGCTCTCAGGACACTGGTCGAAATAGAGTTGCCATCTTTGGACGTCGCGGCGCCTGGCCGGCCAGGTCGCCGAACCGTTCCTTCAAGCGATGGAGCCGGTCAAGGTCGCCCCGACGCACCACGAGGAGTCGCCGCGGCGACGCGGAGGTCGTTACCGGCCAGCCTGTTCGGGTGGGAGTAGGATGGACTCCAAGGCCTCGATCAGCGTCTCCTGCTCAAGGCGCGTGCCCACCGTGATGCGAAGCATCTCGGCCAGCGCGGGTTCGTCGAAATAGCGGACCAGAATGCCCCGTTGCTCCAGCTCTCGGTAGACGTGTGCGGCGTCGCCGCCCGGCGGACGCACCAGCACGAAATTGGCCTGACTTGGCCAGACCCTGCACCCGAGACGCTGGAGACCAGCGGCCAATCGCGTGCGGTTCCCCTGAATGCGGGTCACGATCCCGGCCGTATGCGCCGTGTCCAGAATGGCGGCGGCGCCCACGCGTGCGGCCACCGCGTCGACGTTGTAGCTGTCCTTGACTTTCACCAGGCCCTCGAGCACCGCTGGGTGCGCAATCGCAAACCCCAACCGCAGACCGGCGAGGGCATGGCTCTTCGAGAGCGTGCGCAACAGCACGACGTTCCGGTGGGCGTCGAGCAGCGCGAGCGCATCCTGGTCGGCGAACGCCGCATAGGCTTCGTCCACGACCAGGAGGCCGTCGAGCGCGGCGGCGAGCTCGCCCAGACGTTGTGGCGAGGTTGCGGTGCCGGACGGACTATTGGGATTTGCCACAAATGTGACGGCGCCCCGGGCGTCGACCAGTCGCTCGACTGGGAGCGCAAAGTCGTCGGTGAACGGCACCTCGACCACCGGCGCGTCCTGAATGTCCGCCAATGTTCGGTATAACACGTAGGTTGGCGTGGGGTAGACGACGGGCCGTCCGGGGCCGGCTGTCGCGCGCACGAGTATCGTGAGGAGGTCGTCGCTCCCGTTTCCAGCCAGCACCCAGCTCGGGTCGACGCCGACCACACTGGCGGCGGCGCCGCGGAACTCATCCGCCAGCGGATGCGGATACCGACGGAGTTCGTCCGGGTCGAGTGCACGGAGGGCCTCGAGGGCTTTGGGGCTCGGAGGGTACGGGTTCTCGTTCGTGTTCAGTTTGATCATCCGCGCGCCGAGCGGCGGCTGACGGCCCGGAACATAGGCACGGAGGGTGTCGACGGTGGGACGGAAGAAGGACACGAGAAGTTGGGACGTTAATTGTGACCGGCAGGACTCAGCGGGTCCAGTCGAACGCGTGTTCCGCGGTGACCACTTTCGACGAACCGAGCACCGTGACGTTGTTGCCGGTCAGCTCCTCTCCGAAGTCGCCGTACCGGGCGCGGATCGCCGGCGGTTGTGGCGCGATCGGGAACTGTACTTCTACCTGCACGCTTCCCTTGGGCCAGTACGTGGTGTTGAGACGTGCCCCGTACTTGCCCTCTTGCACCACGGCCGTGCCGTCGGCGATGAGGTTCTGGGCCGGCCAGTCACTCGGTGGGAGCTCGTTGGCGAGCGCGTGGGTGACCCGGTAGGACAACACCGCGCCGTCCGGGAGATCGGTCGCGCCCTCGACCCGGAGTTCCCGCCACCGAGACTCGTGGGTAATCGACAGCATCACGGACTCGGCGCCAGAGGGCTCCTGACTCGGGCCGCCGTCGGCGGCCGGCTCAGAGCACGCGGCGACGCTCCAGCCTATTAGCACCGTTAGTACGAGTCGTCTCACAGGCGTCATTATAGGCGCCAAGCGCCGATGTCGGTCTCTGATACGGCCCGGACGACAGTGGTCCGTCGCGAATTGTGAGTGGGCGGCGGTGCGAGGGGCGGGAGCCGGTGGGCTGACCGGATGCCGGGCGGTCTATTGCGTGGGATCGAGAGATGACATACTGTGCCTCATATTGCTGTGTTCAGGGGGCGCGCGCAGGTCTGCTCTTGGGGCTGCGCATTGATACGGCGCCCGACGTTGGCCCAAGCCCAATGGTGTGGATCGATGAAGACCACCTGTGTGTGCTGTGGTAATCGTGCGTCGCACGAATCGATGGGGGCCTGGTACCGCTGCAACATCTGCAACTACGCATGGCGCGGTTTTCAGTCATGCTGTGTCTCGGTCATCGCCAACGTGTGGTGGCCCATCAAAGGTGCGCAGTTGCCGGTCTCGAAACCGCGCCCACTGTCCGCTTCGGATGCGTCGACCCCTGGGTCGAAGGTTTCCAGAACGGCGGGGCCGAGACTTGGCGATGGGAACTGAGTCCACAAAGAGAGATGGCTGATCACACCCCTCCTGACCGGCTCGAGCCGGTGCGCCGGCTCGTGGCCGCGACGAAGGACCCCGAACTCCGGGAGCTGGTGTCGGCGACACTGGACATTCTCGAACAGGACACCAAGCAGGTGCTGGACCAGACCCACATCGCGCGCGATATCGCCGCCCGCACGTCCGCCGGCGATTGGTTCGCGACCACCGAACTGCGGGAGATCAAGGCGGACGCGGAGTTCTTCCTCCGCACCTACAAGCACCAGCGGGAAGAGCTGAAAGGGCTGAAAGCCGCGCTCCAGAGCGACGGCTGACGAACCCCCGATGGGGGACCGTCACCCGGTCAGAGGCCTTAGCCGGCTGGGGGGGCAGTGTATCGTCGCAGCCGGTCGATCCGCTCAGCCACGGGCGGATGGGTCGAGAGATACGGGCCAAGGCCAGACGTATCCGGTTGTGCATCCAGCGCCTGTAGCCGGCCGAAGAGTCGGACCGCGCCCGCGGTGTCGAATCCGGCCGCCCGGGTCAGTAGCACCCCCAGTTCGTCGGCTTCGAATTCCTGGTCTTGAGAATAGGCGCGTTCGAGCCAGTCAAGGCCCACCTTCCGGAGCCAAGGGCCGATGGTGCCGCGCCCCGGTGCTGCCATCGACGCGGCCGCGAGCGCTGCCTGTCGCAGCACGCGGTTGATGGCATGCCGGCGGATGACATGGGCCATTTCGTGCGCGATGACGAACGCCAGCTCGTCAGGATCTCGCTCACACAGCTCGGTCAACGGCCTCGTCACAAAGATGAACCCGCCGGGCAAGGCATACGCCGTTGGCTGGTCGTCGCGCACCATGGCCACGTCGAATCGATGGAGCTTGTTCTTGACGACGGAGGCAAGCCGTTCGCGTGTGTCGTTGAGCACGCGCAGCAGGTCTGGATCAGCCTCGGCCCCGCTTCGCTCGAGTACCACGGCCGCCATTTCGCGGCCCACCCCGTATTCCGCCTGGATCGCTGCCTCGTCGTTGCCGGTCAGCGAACTCCACATCCACTGGACCTTCCGAGCTTTCGCGCCGGCCAGTCGACCGAGCTTGTAGAAGCTACTGTCGGTCATCGTTGCGGCTCGTGGGCCTCATATGGAGGAGGGGAGCTGCGCCCACGCCGTCCAGGCCCTGCCGGTTCCAGGAGTGGCGCGGCGGCAGTGGTGGACGCACGTCGATCATCACGTGGCGCAGGCCGGCGCGATGACACCGGTGCGGATCTGAGCGAAGGTACGGTCGGTCGCGTCCTGGTTATTGCAGCCGTTGACCCGATAGCCCAGATACACTTCCAGCCAGACCGCCTTGCCTTCCAGGTCGATGTAACTGTCAGGCGCGGTCTCGTTGAACTCGTCCCGGTAATACGTGTCGAGCGTCGTCAGGAAGTCGAGTGAGACGTTGCGCGGCGGGAAGTTGAAGACGCCGGGGGCAACCACGCCGCACACTGGTTGGATTGACCCGGTGGCGATATTCAACAGCACGCGAGCGCTCGCCTCTGCCGCAGCACAACCGTTTAGCACGTACCTCAGGAACTCCTGGAGCCAGACCGCGGAGCCCTCCGCGTTGACATTGCCCGGGTTGTTCTGTTGTCGCCCGAGCGTGTCGCGGTACTCGTTCTCGAGATTGAGGTAGAAGGTCAGCACCTGGTCGCGCGGCGGGAACGGGATGCCGGTGACGGCGACGCCGTAGAGTGTCAGGGCACCCTGGATGTCATCGAGCGTCAGCGCGTCGAGGTCACCGATGAAGGCGTTCATGATCGCGGCGACAGTTTGTGGTGGCGTGGCTTCATCCGGGTGCAGGAGACCGATCGTGTGACCGAACTCATGGAGCGCGACACGTCTGAGGTCGACACCGCCTGGCTCCGGCGTCGCGCCGAGGCTCAGCGGTCCACGGAAGCAGTTGAACGCCTTGGCGTTGTTGAAAATGACATCCGACTCGATGCGCTGGTCGATGCCCTCTTTGCGGATGAACCACGAGGTCGCCACGGCAAGCGTGTTCTCTCCGAACGGATCGCCGAAGATGTTGTCAGAAAAGAACACGTTGTTGATTCGATCGGGTTCGGCCGGAGTTCGAGTCGAGCCGCGGACCGCATTGAAGCTGATACCGGTGCCGCCCAGGTTGTGGTTCCACTCGACGAGCGCGCCAATGGCGCACTCATCCCAGTTCGGCGACCCGTCGAGCAGCCCGTCGGAGCCACCGAGCTGCATCTCCATGATGACCTCCCCGGCGGGCCAGCGGCTGTCTTTCAGAGCGAAGCCCAGCAGCGGGAGCGCCACCGAGGCCAAGGCTGCACACGCGATCGCCAGCGTGGGGATTCTCGTGTTACCGAACATCGGAGTCTTCCCTGCCGCACTCGTCTGCGGCAGTGCGGGTGGCGGTAGAAGCGGACCGTTTCTCGGCAGACGCCGCCGATGGTGAGAAACGCTACTGCACCACTTGGTCGATCGTATCCCGGAAGGCCGTAAGGGGCATCGTCGGAATCGCTGCGGGGCTCACCAGAACCGGCGATCCGATCTGACCGACGGAGGAGAACGCGCGGCGGTCTGGCAGCGTGACGTAGTCGATTCCGTCCGGCGCTGTATTGATCGGGAAGCGGCCTTGCATATGCCCCACGATCGGGCTGACCACGCGGGCGGCCAACACGAATAGCACCGCTCGGTCGCCGAGTTCGAACGTCGGTACCCCCGAGACCTCGTAACTCACGTCGCCGATGGTGCCACCCCGGAACTCCAGCGGCAACAATAGGCGGTCCAGGCCCTTGAGCGTATCGGTCACCCGGAACGTGACCCGGGTGATGATGGCGCGGGACGTCCCGGTCGTCACCCACTGGGCCCGCGAATCGATCGCTTCGGCGACCACAATCGTGTCAGCCGCGGTGACGATTTCCTCGAAACTCATCGGAATGACTTGCGCACCGGCGCTGGCGGCCATCGCCAGCACCATGCCTGCGGAAAGTCCCAGTCTTCGGATCTGTCGATGCATGGCGTCTGCTCCACACGTGACGAACGACTTGCCGAGAGGCTGACTCGGTCGCGCACGCCGACCGCCCCAGGGTCAGCGCCCCGTTGATGCGTATCGTATCACCAGCATCAGGCCATCAGCGAGACACGGCACGCCGCCGGTTCGGGTCATCGGACACATCGAGCCGGGAACCTTTTTTGTTCAGATACGTTCGTGATCGTCAGAGAGCCATGACACCGTGAGGACTCCTATGACTGGCCGTCTGACCGCTCCGCTCGTGCTCGCGTCGTTGGCTGTGACCGCCATCCTCGCCTCACAACGCGTCAGTAGCTGCGGGTCTCCTGCCGTTCCCCGTGTCCCGCGCCTGCCCCGTCGGTTTCCGACGTAGCCGCTGGGCTTCAGACCCGCCAATCCAGAACGACGTCGTTTGTTCTAGAATCAGCTCTTCTGGAGAGAAGGTCCCCATGACAAGACTTCGCCACTTCGCCGTGATCGCCTCAACCGTGCTCGTTGCCGCCTGCGCCGCCCCGGAGCCGGAGGCTCCCATGGATGACGACGACGCCCAAGAGGAGGCCGCCCTGGCACCGGCCGCGGAGCCGGTCATCGGAGAGATCCAGCGTCTCGACCCTCGGCTCGACGCTCTGATCCCACCCGACGCGACCATCGAGAAGCTGGCGGATGGCTTTGAATTCATCGAGGGCCCGGTATGGGACCGCCAGCACGCTCGACTGTTGTTCTCCGATGTGCGAGGTAACGAGATCTATCAGTGGAGCGAGGCCGATGGTGCCAGCACTTTCATCGACCCGGTGTTTGAAGGCGACCGCACCGGCAAGCGCTCGATCAGCTCGAACGGGCTCACTCTCGACGCCGAGGGCCGGCTCATCATCTGTGAGCACGGGAACCGACGCATCTCTCGAGTCGAGGCTGACGGCACGCGCTCGGTCGTGGTGGGGCAGTACGACGGTGGCCAGCTCAACAGCCCGAATGACGCCGTCTACGCCTCCGACGGATCGCTGTATTTCACTGATCCGCCCTATGGCCTGGAGGGGCTCGAAGAATCGCCCGACCGCGAGCTCGATTTCAATGGCATCTACCGACTGAGTCCGGATGGCGAACTCGCGTTGCTCGTCCGCGACCAGACGCGACCGAACGGTATCGCGCTGTCGCCTGACGAAACCACGCTCTACGTGGCCAACTCGGACGCCGACGACAAGGTGTGGATGGCCTATGACCTCGACGCCGACGGCGCGTCGAACGGCCGCGTCTTCTACGACGTGAACGACCAGACCGCACCCGGCGCGGCCGATGGCATGAAGGTCGACACCGCCGGCAATCTCTTTGCCACCGGGCCGGGCGGCGTCTGGGTCATCGCGCCGGATGGCACCCATCTGGGCACCATCTCCACCGGTGAGGTGACGGCCAACGTTGGGTGGGGAGACGACGGTCGCACACTGTATCTAACCGCGAGCACTAGCCTCTATCGCATCAGGCTATCGACAGAGGGCCACATTCCGGGACCCTAGCGGTTTCCTGGCGAGGCGTCCGTCACGCCTCGCTTCTCCCGCCCCGGCACGAACGTCGGCACCAGCAGCACGCTGGCCTGCGCCACCGGTAACCCGGTTCGACCGTCGACGACGCGGCCTTGGGCGACCTCCTCGTCGGCCGCGATGACCGCGGATTCAGGCGCGACGATCTCGCCAGGCCGCTGGGTGGTGAGGTGCTGCGGCGCTCGCGGCGCCCCGAGGTCGCCGACCGCCGGAGCGATCGTCAGGCCGGCCGCGACGATGAAACGTATTGTCGGTCGCATCGGGGAAGGGTATTTCCGAGGGTACACCGCCTAGCAGGGGCATCGCAATCACCCATCCATCGCAACCCGTCGTTGCTCGCGACCGTGGTACGCGGTAACGGCTCATCCAGTTCTGCAGATCGTCCGAGTGACTCTCAGGTACCGTGAACTTGGTGATCCAGGAGGTGTAGTGTTCGCGGTCAGACGTGGTCACGCGAGGCCCTGCTCGTCATCCAGGTCACGGTGGCGACCCTGCTGACGGTCGGTGCGGGTCTCATGATCAACAGTTATGTGCGGTTGACGACGCTCGCGGTCGGGATCGATCCCATCGACCTCATCGTGGCGGATCCGATGCCGCGAGCCGGGCGCTTCCAAGACAGCGCGGACGCGCGATCGGTGATGGATCGCTGGGTCGAGGGAGCGGTGAGGGACCCGCGCCTGACCCAGGCCGCCCTCACGACCGCGACGCCGCTGAGCTTCCATACACTCTCCTTCGAGCGCCGCTGATGGACGATGGTGAGGTTGCCACACTGGAGAGCGTGATCAGCATCCAGTGGATGGGGCGCGGCTACTTCGAGGTCATGGGGATCCCGCTGCGACAGGGGCGGACATTCTCGCGCCGGCCGTCGGTGGCTCGCCCAGCGACTCGCCCGGCAGTTGTGGGGCGACGCGGCACCGGTCGGACGCCGCTTCAGACTCGGCGACGGTGCGAGCAACTGGCCGTGGAATGAGTGGTTGACGGTGGTGGGGGTCGCCGATGAGGTGCACGAGGTGGCGTTCAGTCTGCAGGAGAATCTGTTCGAAATCTACCTGCCGTGGTCGACCCACACACCGGCTGACGACGCCTACCTGGTGGCCCGAGGCGCTGACCGGCGTACGACGGTGCAGGCGCTCAGGCAATCGCTGTCCGCGGTGGCGCCAGATGTTCCGATGCGGGCGTAAGCCATGGAGGACCTGCTCGGCGACGCTGCCGCCGAGCCGCGTTTTCAGATGACCTATGTGCTGGTTGTCGCGGGTTTCGCCGCCGCCATGCTATTGGCTTGTGCCGTCCCTTCTCGTCGAGCGGTTTCGATCGCCCCGGTCCGGGCGCTCGGACTGGACTAGTCGCCGGTCTCGGCGAGTCAGTAAGCTAGTCGGGCCGAGTGGACCGGCTATTCCGCACCGTTCCCGGTCTGGTAGCGCGTCCAGGCCTCGTCCAAGGCCGACGGCTCGCAGCGCGTGGCGATGGTGCGCGTGCCGCTCTCGGCTAGCAGGTCGTGGCGCTTGAGCTCGACCTCGCATCCGCCGACCCCCTTGAAACAGTCAAGGTGGTCACCCTCATCATCCTGCCAACCAGTGCAGTACACCGGATCGTCGATCGGTTGGCATCGCTCAGCCGTCGTGTAGCCAGAATAGTTCGGCAACGCCCGCACGAACGTATTGCACTCGCCCGTTGATGCGAACTGGCCACGCGTGAAGTCGACCTTGCCCCAGGGGAGCAGGTTGATGAAGGTTGGCTGTGGCGCGATCGGGTCGTCAGCGACCTCCGCCGCCGGTCCAGCGTCTTGCGTGTCGGAAGGGGCCGATGCCGTGCAGGCCGCGATCGAGACGAGGGCGAGGAGCCCCGCGGCCAGGCCCACGACCGTAGCCGGCTGAGTCCTTCGCATGAGAGGCTGAGTATACAGTCTCGGTCGCACCCGGTTCGTGCGGTCACCGGCGGTCGGGCCCAGCCGGGTCTTGCCGAGGGCGGTCAGGGGCAAATGGGGTCACACGATTCCGAACGGGCGGCACCTGTCGCAGGTAGGCGTAGATCGCCTCCAGATCACTCTGGCTCATCCCGGCATACATCGTCCAGGGCATGGTGGTATTCATGCCGCTGGGGCCGACCGCGCGCACGCGTAACTCGGGGTCAGCGAACGACTTGAATCGCGCCACGAATCTGTCCTCGGTCTATCGCCCGATGCCGGTGTCACGGTCGGGCGTGATATTGGCGGACTGCACGAGACCTTGCGGGAGGGTGAACTCGACCCCACCGGACATCTCGCGATTGGGTTCCGGGTCCCCGGCCAAGGTTCTTGGCTGTGACAGTCTCCGCAGTTGGCCAGCCGGGTCAGGTATTGACCGTACTGGATCGGATCTGGTGGCCCGCGGGAGTCTCCTTCACCGAGCGTGGGGGCCAGACGCACGCGGTCGATGGCAAACGACCGAATGAGGAACTCCACAAAGAAGTTGAGCCGGCGCGGCGGCACCGAATGTTCGCTGGGGGGCAGCGTGCGCACGTAGGTGATGATGGCGGCCGCGTCGCCCTGCGTCAGGTGCGGGTAGTTTCGATACGGCATGACGGGGAACAGCACGTCCCCGTCCCGATTCACGCCCGCCGTGATGGCTCTCAGTATTTCGTCGTCGGTCCAGCTCGCGAGACCGGCTGGCGTGATGTTGGTTCCATAGACCACGCCTCGCACACTGTGACGGTCGTCGAATGTTCCCCCCTGGCCCTCAGTACCGGCGATGATCGGGGCCGAGTAGAGGCCCCAGTCGCGCTGGGAGTGGCAGTCCAGGCAGACCGTCACATGTTCGACCAGATAGGCGCCGCGCGCGAGTCGCGCGGGGGTAGACCTGTGCGCCTACGGCGCCATCCGCTCCATCTGGCCCAGCCTGGCCATGCACCCCACACCCACGCAGACCAGCAGGACGAGGAGGGCGAGCAGTGCGGGGGGCGGTACGCCCCTCAGGTGTCGCTGACGGCGGGGAGGTGGGGGCTGGTGGGTCAACGGCGGTGAAGCTACCATACAACAGGCATGACGAAATGGTGAGCCGCGTTCTGCTCCTGGCGCTGGCGGCGACGCTCCAGACGGCACCGGTGGAGCGGGCCAGTGTCCTGGCGCGGGATGGTGACCTGGCCGAACCGCTCTTTACACTCGAGCGCACCCTGGTGACCGCCGATGGACAGACCGTGGCGGAGGTCCGATTCGTGGACGTCTCCGGTCAGGTGGTCTGCACCGAGCGCGTGACATATATCGGCGGGGCCGTGGTGAGGGCCGAGCTCGAGCAGCGTCAGACGGACGAACGATTCGAGATGACGGTGTCTGGTACCGACGCCCTGTTCGAAATAGTCCGCGACGGGAAACGGTCGAGCCTCCGGCGCGACTGGACCCCGGATGCCCTGTCCATCGATCAGATCCCGTCGTTCGTCGCCGGTCAGTGGGATCGACTTGTCGGTGGTGAGGACGTCTCGTTCCGGCTCGTCGCGCTGGAGCGGGCTCGTATCGTGCGTTTCACCCTGAAGCATCAGGGAGCGACACAGGAGCTCGACCGTCCCGCGGTGAGGCTGCGTATGCAGGCGAGCAGCATGTTCGTGCGGCGGGTCGCGCCCGAGTTCGATCTGTTCTTCTCGCCCGACGGGCGCACGATGCTGGAAAGCCGGGGACCGCTGCCGGTCAAGGTTCGCCAGGGGGACGACTGGGTCGACCTGGATGCGCGCCTGGTGTGGCACCGCTAGGTCGCTGTCCGTTGCCGCCGCGCCAGTCCGCCGCCGGTCGGTATCCAGGCCGTCTGGTTCCTGCCCTCGCGGGCCGGCACGCCCGGATGGGTTGGGACACCAATTGAACCTAATGGCCCACTCCTGTACATTGCGAGTGTTCTTCCCCGTCTTTGGAACCAACAGCGATTGTGACGCGTCTCACGCGTTGGGAATCGCATTGTCAGTATTGGAGACCGGTCGCTATGGTGAGAAGACCGTTTGTTGGAGTTGCGTTAATCGCGGGCGTGGCGTTGGGCGCCGCGTGCGGACCCGCGCCTATGGGCACCGACCCTGCTGCCGCGCCCGATGTCGCGGCCGCGGGGACGCCGGCCGGCGCGCCGGCTGGCGCGCCGGCTGACATCGCGGAGCTGGTTGGCCAGTTGCGGGACATGGCCTGGGCCGAACAGGTGGACGAAGCGCAGGCGCTGATCGAAGCGCAGCGGCCGCATCACGACACGGCGTCCCCCGACTGGCTCCTCGCCGCGTCCTGGCTGGGACGAGGCGCCAGCTTCGCCGAGCAGTGGGACGTCGCAGAGCACTACGCGAACGAGGCCCGTGACGGTAGCATCGCGCTGCTGTCGTCCAGGGACCTTGACGCGGACGGGCAGTTGCCGCTGGCGCTTGGCGCGGGCATCGAGGTGCTGGGCCACGCGAAGAACGCGGCCGGAGACAAAGCCGCGGCCGTCCAGTTCTTGAGCGACGAGCGCGAGCGGTATCGTGGAACGTCGATCGAGACCCGGATCCAGAAGAACGCGCTGCTCCTCGGTCTGGAGGGCCAGCCCTTTCCGGTACTCGATGTCGATGAGCATCTGGGACCGCCACTTCCGTCGGCCGACAGCCTCAATGGCAAAGTCGTCATTGCCTTCTTCTGGGCGCACTGGTGTCCGGATTGCAAGCGGCAACTGCCAGCGCTCGAGCAGCTCCACGAGACCTACGGCGACAAGCTCGCCATCATCGGACCGACCCAGCTTTACGGGTATGTGTCACGCGGCGAGGACGCGACCCCGGAGCAAGAGCTGGCCTATCTGCGTGGCGCGTATCAGGAGCGGTTCCCGATTCCTGAGTGGATGAGTGTGCCGATCAGTCAGACGAACTTTCTCGACTTCGGTGTCAGCACGACCCCCACCCTGGTGGTGATCGACACCGAGGGAATCGTGCGTCTCTACAACCCCGGCGACCTGCCGTACGAAGAGCTGGAGCCCACCGTCAAACGGCTCGTCGAGGCGGCCTGACGGTGCCGGAGCCTGACCCTCTCACGGTGGTGCACCGCCAGGGGGGCCACGTACGTGCCACGCCCGCATGATCGCGGAGGCGACCATGCGGGCCGTGTGGAAGCTGCGTCAAATAAGAGGAGCGGTCGTCAGCGGACGGTCAGGCTGACATCCTGGGTCACCGAGGACGGACCATCGGACGCCGTGACCCGGAACAGATAGGCACCCGCGTGCGCGAACGTGCCGGTGACGGTGGCGACGCCGCCCTCTACATTTCTTTCGGCTTGCAGTCGCGCTCCAACCGGTCCACGTAGCTGGGTCAACATGACCGTGATGCCGTCCACTTCGCTGCGGGTCGGCGCATGCCGGTTACGAGCATGCGCCCGCGGTACGTTGATCGGGAGCGTCGGACCGGGGACCCGCTCGAAGGTGGGGAGTGCCCCCTGGCCGCCGCCGCGACGGACTCTCGGCGGAGGGAGGCCGTCGTCGCTGACGTTGACCGTCATCGCGAATGCACCGCCGACGGCGGCGCTGGCCGGGGCGCTGACGCTCAGGGTCGGGGTGTCGTTCACCGCCAGCACACTGGGGTCGGTTCGCATGGCGCCGGGGTTGGCGTTGATCTCCCACTCGGGCTGTAGCCAGCCGACGGCGCGGTAAGTGTCCTCTCCGACGGTCACCTGCCACACAACCTCACGGTCGCCCCAGTCGGCCGGCACGGTCACACTGAAGACGCGTGTCCGTTTCCGGGGATAGAAGTAGTCGGGCTGCCCTTGGTCCGGGGCGTCCGGGGTCACGTAGTTGTTCGGGCCGACCGCGATGTGCTGCTCTTCGACATAGTTCCGGTTGAGATACCCAAAGTGGAACTCGAAGCTGCCGTCCGGGTTCCGGGCCCAGCCGTCGAAGAACGGCTGCACCGATTGGCCGGAGTTGAACATGAAGTTCTGGGCGTCGGCCTGCGCCTGCGCATGGGCGGCCGGTCCAAGCAGCACGGCCAGACCCAGTGCCATCATCATGATTCGTTTGTGTGTAGGCATCTGCGTTTTCTCCATGGAGGAGACCTGCGAGGTCGTGGGCGGTTCGCAAGCTAGAGCCAGCCGACTCCAGTGCACGCCGTACGGTGAGGGGCGGTTCGGCGTGGGGCACGGCCGATGCCGTGCTCCACGCCGGAAGGGTGTTTCAGCAGGCCCCGGTGCCTGCGCGACTAGTTGTCGTTCTCGGTCCGTTCTCGCGCCTCGAGCCGCTCGGTTACCGCCGCCTCGTATTCCTCGTCTTCCAGGTCGTACCACCCGATCCAGGCGAAGGCCATCTCGTCGATCGTGCGCTGCCCAGAGCCGGCCCAGTTCTTCGGGTCGACGTTGCCCCGGTTGGAGGCCGAGTTGTCGAGCCAACTCGTCACGTGCAGGATGGTTCCGGCCGGGACGAGCGGCATCTCATTGTCGCTGTAGTTGTAGTTCATGTGCCAGTTGTAGTCGAATCCGGCGCAATTGACCGTTTCCGCCCTGACCGGCTGCGTGGGATAGATGAACTCGATGCACTGATAGGTGCCCAGCATGTGCATGTGCGGCTGGAACATCGTGATGCGCGCCGCCTTGTTGAAGCGCGCGTACCCGTCCGAACGCACAACCTCCCCGGCCGGCAGGTCCAGCACGCCGATGGTCTGGCCCTGAGACCCGCCAAGCTGCTTCGAGTACCGGATGTACTCCGGCTCGGTGCCGACCGGCAGAAAGTTGATGCCCAGTTCCACGACCGCGTCGACCGGCTCGCCCACCGAGTGCAGGTGATAGCTCAGCCGCGCCTCGCTGTCGGCCGGTAGCTTCAGGCCTGACCCCTCGGGGTACACCTCGGCCTGTTTGCCGGAGGCGTACTCGACGAGGAACGTGCCCCCGCCCATGCGCTCGCCGGAGTCGTCCTCTTCCACGGCGTAGGACAGCGCGTGATGCACGACCTGCCGGGCCTTGTCGCCCACCGGCTTGGTCTGGATAGCGGTGATGTAGCGGTCTTCCGTCAGCCCGAAATCAGTGAATATCTCGCCGAAGATGTCCGGACCGGCGGCCGGGACCTCGTACGCCGGGAACCGCACAACCAGATCCGGCTCGCCAATCTGCCACGCGTCCGCGGGCGCGAATTCTGGCGGCGCGGGCGTGTTGGCCGGGTTGCCTTGCGGCGCGCCGCTGTCCACCCACTTGACGATCGTCGCGACCTGGTCGTCCGACAACGACGGGTCGTTGAGGAAACCCTGAATCCCGATGTCGCGGTCCAGATGCCACGGCGGCATCGCGCGGGTCTCTACCTTGTTCTTGATCGAGCGGGCCCACGGACGCACGTCCTGGTAGCTGATCAACGACATCGGTGCGATCTCACCCGGGCGGTGGCACGTGACACACGAGTCGTAGAAGATCGGCGCAATGTCGTCGGCAAACGTCGGCTCGGCCGGAACTTGCGCGGATGCGCCAATCGGCAGTAGCACGAGCGAGAACATCGAGAGGATGGCAGCGGAAGGTACCAGTTTCACAAGCAGTTCTCCTGGCAGCCGTTGTCGACGGGTGCCGGACTGACCGGGTCTGGAACCCCGAATCGGGAGATCCCCGATCCAGAGCCGTTCGAGACATACACGACCTGGCGAAATTGTCCCACAAACGAACGCGGAAGTCTCCCCCCATCGGACTAAATGTGGGCGCCGGCGCTACTACCCGTCGTGCGCAAGGTCTGTGGCGGGACGATGAAGGGACCGTGTATCATCTGGCGACCGCGACGGGGCATCATTCAGCCCTGGCGACCACGTTGTCGAACCGGCCACACGGCCTATGCCACGTATCACGTCTCTTGCCACGGCGTTGCCGCCACATCGGTTCACCCAGAGCGAGATCAAGGAGGCGATGGCTGGGGTCTGTCGCGGCAATCGGAAGATCGAGCGCCTGCTGCCCGTCTTCGACCGCACCGGGGTCGAGCACCGGGCCTTCGCGCGGCCCCTGGAGTGGTACGCGAGCGGCAAGACATTTGAGACCCGCAACGAGGTCTACGCCGAATGCGCCCTTGACCTGATCGACCAGGCGACGCGGGAATGTCTCGAGCGCGCCGATATCCGGCCCACGGAGATCGACCATATCTTCTGCGTCACCACAACCGGTCTGACCACGCCGAGTCTCGACGCGCAGCTGTGCGCACGTCTCGGTTTCCGGCAGGACGTGCGTCGGTTTCCGCTCTTTGGACTTGGGTGTGCCGCTGGAGCCGGCGCGCTCGTCCGCGCGACTGACATCCTCCGGGCGTATCCGACACACCGCGCCTTGGTGCTGTCCGTCGAGCTGTGCAGCCTTGTGTTCTCACCGACAGCCGAGTCGGCCACCGACCTGATTGGGGTCGCGCTGTTCGGCGATGGCGGCGCCGCGGTGCTCGTGTCCGGGGATGACGTGGAGGGCGACGGCCCGACCATTGTTGACACGCGCACGCATCTGTTCCATGAGGCGCCCGACCTGATGGGGTGGCGTTTCACCGACGATGGCATGCGGCTGGTGCTGTCGCGCGGCGTGCCTGAGTTCGTCGCCACCAGGGTCAAGCCGGTCGTCGAGCAGTTCCTGGATGAGCAGGGCTTGACGGTTGGTGACCTCCAGCACCATGTGCTCCATCCGGGGGGCGCGAAGGTGATGTCCACCTACCGTTCCGCGTTCGGGCTCGAGGGACACGCACTCCGACATGCCCGGGAGGCGATGCGGTGCTACGGCAACCAGTCGAGCGCATCCGTGCTGTTCATGCTGCACGACCTGGTCGCGTCCGAGCAGCCTGTTCCGGGCGATCGGGGGCTGCTCATGGCATTGGGCCCGGGTTTTGCGGCCGAGATGTTGACCTTGGCGTGGTGACATCGGCCGACGTCACGATCGTCGGGGGCGGACCGGCCGGCGCGGCGCTGGCGGTGGCGCTCGGCCGCCAGGGCGTCCGGGTGGAGCTCTACGAGAAAGCACGCCACCCCCGGCTCAAGGCGTGCGGTGAGGGACTGCTTCCACACGGGGTGTCCGCGCTCCGAGACCTGGTCGGTGTGCCAGACGCGCCGACGGTGCGTGGTCTCCGGTTCCGGGCCGGGGATGAATCGGTGGACGCGACTTTTCCAACCGGGCACGGTCTCGTGGTGCGCCGCGACCGATTTGACACCTGGCTGTTCGACCACGCCGCGTCGACCCCCAACGTCGACGCGCGGCTCGGGACGCGGTACACGGGGACCCGGGCGCCGATTCTGGTGGGCGCGGACGGACGGCAGTCGATGTTCCACCGGCGTCTGTCTGCCACCCCGGCCAGGCCACGCCGCGTCGGGCTGTCCACGCATGCCATCGGCGTGGAGGGTGTGACCGACCGCGTGGAGGTCTTCTTCCACGGTGACGGAGAGTTGTATCTGGCCCCGACCGGTGACGGCGAAGTCCTCCTGTCCGCCCTGTTCGACTACCGCCACTTCACACCGGATGGATTGACGCGTCTCTTGGCCGCCATTCCGGCGCTACGCGCTCGCACGCGGCGCATCGAGTTCACGACCCCGGTGCTGGCGTCCGCGCCGCTGGGGTCCCATGTGCCGCGCATCATCGACGAGGCGGAACGTCTCCTGTTGGTCGGTGACGCTGCCGGTTCGCCCGACCCGATCGTGGGGGACGGGCTGGCGCTCGCGTTGGCCTCGACCCAGGATGCCGCCTCGGCCATCGTGTCTGGGAATTGGCGCGAGTATCAGCGGCGCCGGCTGGCGCGAGGGGCTAAGGCCCGTCGCCTGGGCCGTCTGATGCTCGGGCTGTCGCAGACCGAGCGTCGCGCGTCTTGGGTTCTGCGGCACCTGTCTGCCGTGGTGCCGCGTCTGCTCGACCTCGCCGTCGGCCAGGAATCCTCCCACCACGCGCGGCTGTGATGTGGCAGGCCCAGCGCTCGCTCGAGCGGGAGCACATGGACGACCATACGCCGCCGCAGGCGGTGGTGGATGAGGTCTACTGGTTTCTCGGCGCCATCGGTCGGTGGCTCGGCGGCACGCGTGCGACACTCCGCCGGTTCGATCGATTGAGCACGGGGTGGTCGCCCGGCGCGCGCATCACCGTGCTGGACGTAGCATCTGGTGGGGGCGATCTGGCTCGGGGTCTTCAGGTGTGGGGCCGCTCGCGGGGATTCGACCTGCGGGTCACGGCGCTCGACATCAGTGCTCGGACGCTCGACTGCGCGCGACGCCGTGGTGAGCGCGGTGAGCAACCGCGGTTCGTCTGCGCCGATGTGCATCAGGCGCCCTTCCAAGACGGCGCTTTCGATTACGTCACCTGCGCCATCTTCTTCCACCACCTCACCGACGATGAGGTCGTGCGGACGCTCCAGGCCTTCGACCGGGTGGCCCAACGGGGCATCGTGGTCAACGACCTGATCCGGCGGTGGCGTCTGTTTGCCTGGAGCTGGCTGTTCACGCGTCCGTTCAACCCGGTCCTCCGTCACGATGGTCCGTTATCCGTTCGCCGGGCATTTCGGCCTGATGAACTGACGGCCTTGGCCCGCAGGGCCGGCCTGCAATGGCTCTCCATCCAGACCCATTTCGGCCACCGGATGACCTTAGCTGGCGAACGCCAGGCGGACGTCTAGCGAGGTGTGGAAAGGCACCGTGGGCGCGAGCTCTTCGGACGGGCCTGTGCCGTCGTGCGGCGGGAGCGTGCATCTCGATCCGCGAACCGGACCTCTTCAGACGGGGCTGCGCCCCGAACCCCACGCAAACGCTCCGCGGGGACCCCGAGTGCCCCACTCCGCGTCCGCGAGGCGCGCGCCTAGGCAATGGGATCAGCCACGCGGCCCAGACAGATCCCCCGTCTGGAAACCTAGTGGGTCAGGCCGTACATCATGTAGTTGACGCCGATCTGGAACCCGGTATTCTCAGCGTCGATCGGGAAGAATCCGCGGCCGGCCAGCTGCCAGTACTCGGCCAGATTCGTGTTGTAGTTCACCACCGCCATCAAGCGCCCGTTGGGGTCGTTGTCTTCGAAAACACCGAAGTACTCCGGCGTCAGTCCGCCCAAGTGATGGTTCATCGGGTTGGGAACGTCGAGTCGGTCGATTCGGAAGAACGTGTTGAAGATCGGATGCGTCTGGTCCAGCGTCATGAGCTGGGCATCGGGAAGCACCCGCTTCAGTTGAGCCTCGAAGTTGGTCCACTGGCCGGTCTCGAAGTCGTTGAAAATGACGAAGCCGCCCTTCAGCAGGTAGGCCCGCAGACGCTCGGCGTGAGCGTCGGTCATCACCCAGAACCCCGGTTCCCACAGCATGGCGATCGGGTGTTTGAACAGGTCAGGGTCGTCGAACGACAGGATCAGGCTGCCGTCGGTCTCGGCATCGACCAGTGTGAAGTTCCCGAGCACCGACATGAGATTCGCCTCCGCCCCCGGGTACTCGTGCATCCAGAAATTGACGCCCATGCCGACGGGCGGTGCGCCGTAGGTACCGTTGGTCCAGCGGAGACGGACGAAGGTCAGGCCGCCATCGTAGGGTACCGCCGGTGTGCCCCATCGACGCGGGCCTGGCTGCGCGGACGCCACTGTCACGCAGCAGAGCGCGGTGACTACCAGCACTCGGAAATAACGACTCATAGATGCTTCGCCGACACGGACGCGTTCATGATGCGCCAGACAGCGAGGCGATGTCGACGTCGTCGCCCGCCCAGCGGGCCTCGACACCTGGAAGATGGCACACTTGTCTTGGTCAGGGTCCAACGCTCGTGTGGCATCAGATGACTGAGAGTGTCCGTTGACGACACGTCCCCGAATCGCCCTCGTCCTGTCGGCCGGCGGGCTGCGCGGCGCGGCGCATCTGGGCGTGCTCCGTCGGTTGGCCGGGGCCGGTGTGCCGATTGACGTCATCGTTGGCGTGAGCGCCGGCGCCATCATAGCCGGGTACTACGCCGCGGTCGGGCTGACTATCGACGATTTGTTGGCCGATGCCGACGTCTTCAAAGGGCGCCATTTGGTGGCGCACAGCCTGTCTCTTCGTCTGCCTTCGTGGATGCAGCCGCTGGGCCGACCATTCGCCGGCATCATCCCGCGCCGCCTTCGTCAACTCCAGGACGGTCGGTTCGACCAACTGCACCACGGGGTGTCGGCGATCGGCGTCGTCTGTCACGACCTGACGCACGACTGTCCCCGTTACTTCTCGACGGGCGCCGACCTGGGGGTCGGCTTGTATGCCGCGGTTGCCACGAGCGCATCGATTCCCAACATGTTCCCGATGCAGCCGTTGAACGTGGACGGCACTGTCTGTCAGTGCACCGATGGGGGCCTCAGTGATGCGCTGCCGATTGGCTTCGCGAGAGACCGCGCCCTGGAGGCCACGCACGTCATCGCGTCAGACTGCCGCAGCCGAGGAGCGCCGCCGGAACCGGCGGACGACCTGGTCTACCTCCAGCCCCAGCTCGAGGACACGACCGCATTGCGTGCGCCGCGCGAGTCACTCTCGAAAGCGGTCGCCGCCGGCGAGGCGGTGGTGACCCCCGACGTGATCGAGCGGATTGCGGCGTGGGTTGGCTCGCGGTGACCGTGATTCCGGACATGTCCGATACCGCTCGCAGCTGGCTGGACGGACTGGTCGTGAACCTGCCCCGTAGCCGAATCTCTGGCGGGCCGGTGACGAAGGCAGGGGACGATGGCAGAGATCGGGCGTGGGTCTGGCTGCTACCCCGAAGAATACGCCGTGAGCCGGGCGAGAGCCATCCACGCAGGGAAGGCGATTGCCTCCTCGCCGACCAACTCTGGCTGCTGCGACGGCAAAGACATCAGCCCGGGGAGCGGAGGGTGCCCGAGGATTCCCACCGCGTGGAGAATTTCGTGACGTCGGGTGCGCTGACGTTCCAGTCCCACCGAGTTGAACCGCATGGTGCCGCCTGACACCAGATACGAGCCCAGCCACAAAATTCGCGGCCGCCTCTGAGTCGACAATCCTGGCCGGAAGCCCAATCCCGGAAGCCCACGCCACGTCAGCCACGAAGGCGGCTCGAGCCGCCGCGCTCATCTTTGCCGGCAAGAAAAGGTCAACTCTGTTGGCGCTGACCTTCACCGCTTGAGCACCGCTGCTGACGAAGAAGGCCCGCCACGCCTCAGCCGACACCCCCACTGGCGGCGGGGCCGCTGGTGCCGATGCGGCCACCCCTGACGACGGGGGCAGACGGCGCAGTCGGACTACCGGCACAGGTGGCGACTACAAGTGCGGTCGCCAGTACAAGGACGAGTTCGATGGGACGACCACGATCCATTCGACGTTGGGAGCTAGCGTCAGCGGGGGAGCCCCCCGGCTCTGCCGGGGCGGCACCCAGAGTTTGACAGTTCCGGGAATGAGATAAGGAACTCCCAGTCGTGAGCCGCTCAAGCATCACGCAAGGGAGTCCCCATGACG
>CAUZAY010000029.1:0-22382 GCA_963577695.1 Vicinamibacteria bacterium
AGGACCGACGGACCGATCAACTGGGCATGCTGTAGTCAGGCCCCCAACAGGGGGCCCCGAGGCGACGCGTTGCGGCGCCGTCAAGCCGTCTTTGGCGGCTCACATTCTTGATGCCCCCGGCTCTGCCTGGGGAGAACGTCACCGGAGGGCCTGCTCCCGGCACCCGGGGAAAAGCGAGCGCGTGGCTGATCCCAGACCCGGAGGTAAAACTCCGCGCCCGCGCACGGTCCTCACCGGCGGCGGCACGACCGCTCGGCTCGTCTCCGACGGTTCGCGGATCGAGATGCCCGCTCCCACCGCCCCCGTCCGGGGTCATAGAGGAACGACGATGGAATCGCCGTTTCCTGCCCGAGACTCCACACCCCCGCGTCTGCGAGGCGCGCATTGTCGCGCGCCGAGGCGACTTCCAGGCGAGGCGTTTGTCTGGCCAGGCGCGAGGAGGGAGCAGCCAAGGTGCGCTGTGACCGACGAAGCAACGCCGCCAGACGGGCGCCTCGTCGGAAAACCTAGACGTACTCCGGCCGTTGAGCCCGGTGGTGTTCGATCACCAAGGTGAGGATGTCGGGAAGCTCTACTCTGGGCTCGTAGCCGACCAGGCTCTGCACCTTGGTCAGATCCGGGACGCGTCGGGGCATGTCCTCGAAGCCGCTCTCATACGCCTCGTCGTAGGGGATGGTCACGATCTCCGAATTGCTCCCGGCCAGCGTCTTGACGAGGGTCGCCAGTTCCCGAATCGTCGTTTCGTGGTTGTTGCCCAGGTTGAAGACCTCGCCCACGGCTTTCGGCTCTGCGGCCAGTGCGATGATTCCGCGGGTGACGTCGCCCACGAAGCCAAAGCTTCGAGACTGTGTCCCGGGGCCAAAGACCGTGATCGGTTCGCCCGCCAGGGCCTGGCGAACGAAGTTGGGAATCACCATGCCGTAGCGGCCCGTTTGCCCAGGGCCGACGGTGTTGAACAGGCGGAGAATGATGACCGGAAGCCGCCGTTCTTTCCAGTAGGCGAGGGCGAGAAATTCGTCGATAGCCTTGCTGCACGCATACGCCCATCGGTGCTGGTGAGTCGCACCCAGCACCAGGTCCGCATCTTCGCGGAACGGAATCGCGGTGCTCTTGCCATACACCTCCGACGTCGACGCGATCACCACCAGTTTGCGCTTCTTGGCGGCATGCTTGAGCACCACCTCCGTGCCGGTGACGTTGGTCTCAATGGTGTGGACCGGCGCTTTGACAATCAGCTGTACGCCGACCGCGGCCGCCAGATGGAAGACCACGTCACAGCGGTCGATCTGCTCGGCGAGCATCGGCTCGTTGGTGATGGTGTCGATCGCATAGTCGAACCGCGGGTGAGTCTTGAGCGGTTCGATGTTGTCGATCGACCCGGTGGAGAGGTTGTCCAGAACGAACACCTCGTGACCGACATCGAGTAGGGCGCGGGCCAGATGCGAGCCGATGAAGCCGGCTCCGCCGGTGATCAGTGTTCTCATGGTGTGATATTCGTGTCGTGGCTCACGTGGCGAACCGGAAGTTGATGATGTCGCCGTCTCGGACTTCATAGTCCTTACCTTCGAGCCGGACCTCCCCGTGCTCGCGGCACGCGGGGTAGGAACCGTCACGAGCGGTCAGCGCCTCGTATGACACGACTTCGGCACGTATGAACCCCCGAGCGATATCGCTGTGAATTTCGCCGGCCGCGTTTTGAGCCGACGTGTCTCGAGGGATGGACCACGCCCGGCACTCGTCCTCCCCGACGGTGAAGAAAGAGATGTAGCCGAGCAGACGATAGCTCGCGCGGATCACCCGGTCGAGACCAGAGTCAGCCAACCCGAGGTCCTCCAGAAACGCTGCGCAGTCTTCCGGTGGCAGCTCCGCGATCTCCAGCTCGATCTTCGCGCATACCGGCACGGTCTCGGTGGCGGCGCCGGACAGCGCCTCGGTCAGTTCGGCTCGCTCGATCGCGCCGGCTGGGTCCGCGACGTCAGACTCGTCCAGATTCAGGACGACGAGCAGCGGTTTCGCCGATAGAAAGCTGAATCCTCTCAGACGCTTGGTGTCCTCCGGGTCCAGACGCAGTGCTCGCAGCGGCTGTCCGTCTTCTAGGGTAGCCCGGCATCGCTCGATGACTCGAGCCTCCTCGTCCAGTTCGCGACTCTTCCCCTTCTTGAGGTCCTGCCGGATCCGCTCCAGCCGTCGTTCTGCGACCACGAGGTCGGCCAGAATCAGCTCATCTTCCATGCGACGCAGATCTCGAGCCGGGTTGACATCCCCGGCGGCGTGTGGCACGCGCTCGTCTCGGAACAGCCGCAGCACATGCAGCAGCGCGTCGGCGTTCCGAAAACCAGACACGTCGAGCAGGGCTTTCGCCCCCCCATGGCCGGCGAGTTCGGTCAGTTCCACAGTGGCCGGAACGTGTCGCTTTGGCTTGAACAGCGTGGTCAACCGGTCCAGGCGAGGATCCGGCACTCGGGCCACGCCGATCTGCGGTTCCGAGCGCCCACCGGGCCGACCGCCGTTCTCTCCGGACTGGCTCAGCAGCCGCAGCAACGTGGTCTTGCCGGTCGAGGGCAGACCTATCAGCCCTGCTCGAAGCATCGTGTGCGGTGGGTGGCGACGTTCACAAACGCCCCCGGCATGGCCGTTGGGCGTGCAGTGACGCGCGGAGGTGTGTAAGCCGAGCGAAAGTTAAGCGGAAGTCATTGCTCCAGCTGAATTCGGCTGTTGACACTAGACTGACCGCCTTCTACTATCGCAGTAGATTTTATTGGACTCAGGTGGAGTAAATAGGGTGTTACGCGGAAATTTCTCAGCCAAGATCGACGAGAAGGGACGTCTGAAGATCCCAACGTTGTTTCGCGCCACGATTGAAGACCGATACGGAACCCAGCTTTTTATTACGAGTTTGTCCGGCGAACTCGTGAGCATCTATCCGCTCCAGGTCTGGACCGAGATCGAAGAGAAGCTCGCGAAGGTCCCGACCACTCTCCCCGCCCGCGGCAAGTTTCTGGACCGCGTCAACTATTTCGGACAGCCAAGCGAGTTCGACAAGCAGGGTCGGGTGTCGATTCACGGGCGGCTTCGCGAGTCGGCGGCCATGTCCGGCGACGTAGACGTGTTTGGTCAATACGACTATCTCGACGTGTGGAACCACGAGCGCTTTGTGAACCGTCTTGACGGGGATGCGTTCACCGACGACGACGCTCGGGCGCTCTCCGAGTTCGGTATCTGACCGCGATGATTCTACACGAGCCGGTGCTGCTGGGGGAGACCATCGAGCAGTTGGCGCCGGCTGGACGCGCGCTCATGGTCGATTGCACCGTCGGCACTGGAGGTCACACGGAGGCGCTCTTCCAAGCCGACGCCACGCGGGTCCTCGGCTTCGATCGAGACGCGGAGGTGTTGTCTCTGGCGCGGGAGCGGCTGTCGCCGTGGCTCGATCGGCTGGAGCTGGTGCACGGCGATTACCGAGGATTTGCTCAGGTCCTGGATGAACGCGGGATAGACCGCATCGACGGGGCGCTGGCCGATCTGGGCCACTCGACTGTCCAACTCGAGACGGACGGCCGTGGCTTCAGCTTCCGTCTCGACGCCCCCCTTGATATGCGCATGGATCGCAGTCAGGGCCAGACCTTGGCGGAGATGCTCGACGAGGTCACCCCTGAGTCGCTGGCCGACGTGATTTACGAGTACGGGGAAGAGCGTCATTCTCGGCGTATCGCGCGGCGCATCATCTGGGCGCGCGACGCCGGGGAGCTGACGACCACGACGCAGCTCGCGACGGCGGTGCGTCGGTCGATCCGATACCGGGGACGCACCCGCATCGACCCGGCTACCCGGACATTCCAGGCCTTGCGGATTTGGGTAAATCGTGAACTGGACGGCCTTGATGTCTTCCTGCGGTCGTTGGCGAGTCGCCTTGCGGCGGGCGCCCGCATGGTGATTATCAGCTTTCACTCACTGGAAGACCGGATCGTGAAGCACACCCTGCGAGAGCTGGAACAGGGCGAGGGGGTCGCCCTGAGAGTCCTGACCCGAAGGCCGGTCCGGCCCGGTCCCGATGAGGTGTCGCGCAACCCACGCGCGAGGTCCGCGCGTTTACGAGCGGCTGAGAGGCTGGCATGAGCAGGCTCCATCTCGAGTACGACATCAAGCGCGATATCCGGAACATTCCCATCGTGCGGGAGGTCGACAAGACCCGACGACGCCAGCTGTGGCACTCGCTGGGTATCGGCGTCGGCCTCGTGGTCGTGTTGTTGTTCTCGGCCTGGCAGCACTTCGAACTGCTTCGCCACGGATACGCCATCGAGCAGATGGAGCGGGAACGGAACGAGGAGCTCGAAACAAATCGGCACTTGCGCCTGGAAATCGAAACACTGCGGTCGCCTCGGCGGATCGAGCGGATCGCGACCGGGGATCTGAACCTGGTCGCCCCGACTCCCGCCGACTCGCATGTCATCGAGCGGATCACACCGACCCCGCCGCCCGACCGTTCCGTGCTGGCATCGCGAGACGCGAGCGCGGTTGTCGGGGCCCGTCCGTAGCTGACCGAGACGAACTATGGTGCCGCCTTCTTCATCCACCGACCGCTGGCGCGAGGTCATCCGGCGGCGCGTGCTCGTCACGGCGAGCCTGATGCTGCTGTGGGGTCTGGCGATCGAGGGAAGGCTCGTCCATCTGCAGGTGTTTCGTCACGCCGATCTCGTGGAGCGCGCGGAGCGGCAGCAGTCACGTTCGATCGACACTCATCCCAAGCGAGGAGAAATTCTCGACCGGGAGGGCCGCGTGCTCGCCTACAGCGTGGATGCCGACACCGTGGTCTCGGTGCCGGTGCAGGTGGACGATCCCGTCGAGACCACGCGGCAGCTGTGCGACGTGCTCGAGTGCGACGAGGCGCAACGCGATCGGCTTCAGACTCGGCTGGGCGAAGATCGGTTGTTCGCCTACGTACAGCGTCGCGTGTCTGTCGACGCCGCCCGCAGAATCCGAGCCCTGGACCTCGAAGGCATCGGGCTCATTAAGGAGAGTCGCCGCTTCTATCCGAATAAGGAACTGGCCGCGCATCTGCTCGGCTATGTCGGGACCGACAACAACGGTTTGCACGGACTCGAGGCGAGGTACGACGAAGAGGTGCGTGGGCGCCCGGGGCGTGTGCTCGTGCAGACGGATGCCCACAATCGCGCGTTCAGTCGGGTCGAGAGTCCGCCGACCGCCGGTGTCTCGCTCGAGCTCACCATCGACAAGTTTATTCAGTACATCGCCGAGCGCGAGCTGCGTGCCGCCGTCCTTGAGCATGACGCCGCTGCTGGCAGCGTCATCGTCATGGATCCGTCGACCGGCGAGATTCTGGCGCTTGCCAACGAACCCACGTTCAACCCCAACAGTTTCTCGGGCTCGACGGATGACGCGCGCCGGAACCGGGCCACCCAGGATGTGTATGAACCGGGGTCGACATTCAAGATCGTGACGGCGTCCGCCGCCCTTGAGGAGCAGTTCTTCGAACCCGAGCAGATCATCGATACCAGTCCCGGCGTCATTCGGTTCGGGTCGCATCGAATCGACGACATGGGCCGCAACTACGGGGAGCTCTCGTTCGCGGACGTCATCGTCAAGTCAAGCAATGTCGGGGCGAGCAAGATTGGCATCGCGCTTGGACCGGAACGGCTCGGACGCTACGTGACGCGATTCGGTTTCGGCCAGACCGCGTCTCGCGATTTCGCCGGCCAGAGCCGTGGAATCGTGCACCGCGACTGGTCGCGGCTACGTGACGGTGCCCTCGCCAACGTCGCGATGGGCTACAACATTTCCGTCACGTCTTTGCAGATGGCCGCGGCGATGAGCGCCGTCGCCAACGGCGGCGAACTCGTCGAGCCTCGGCTGGTCCGTGCGCAAATCAGTGGGGATCAGCGACTCGAGGTGGCTCCGCACGTGGTTCGACGAGCGATCAGTCGTGAGACTGCGTCGACCCTCACCCGTATCCTCGAGGACGTCGTGTCGAGAGGGACGGCCCGGAGCGCACAGCTCGACGGCTACACGGTGGCTGGCAAGACGGGAACGTCGGAGAAGATCATCGATGGTCGGTACGCCAAAAAGGACCACAACGTCGCGTCCTTCGTGGGGTTCGTGCCGTCGACGCGCCCCGCCCTGACCGTTCTCGTCGTGATCGATGATGTGGTGCGATTTGGCGGGGCGGTGGCAGGGCCAGTGTTTCAGCGCATCGCCGAGGCGTCGCTACGTCATCTAGGCGTGCCGCCCAACGTCGATGCCCCGTCGCCGGTTCTGGTGGCTGTGGACGCGGTATCCGGTACGCGTGTGCGTTCCGCTTCAACGCGTCTGCCAACCCCGACCGGTGGCACCCATCCGCCTGGGGCCGCTGGTCGCATGCCGGATCTTCAGGGTCTTAGCGTTCGGTCGGCGTTTGGGGTGGTGACCCAGATCGGTCTCACCACAGAAGCGCACGGTCGGGGCTTTGTCACGGCACAGACGCCCCCGCCTGGTGCTGTCGTCGACAGAGGGCAACGGGTCACGCTGCAGTTCGACCGTGTTCCCGCCGCCGCGATACGGGTGGGCCCATGACTGTCGGCGACCTGTTGCCGCGTCTGTCCGGCGTAGCGCCAGAGGCGCCGGTGTCGGCGCCCGGCGTGCGGGACCAATTGGTGACCGCCATCGCCCATGACTCGAGGGACGTCGCCCGCGGGACAATTTTCGTGGCGGTGAGGGGACGGGAGTTCGATGGTGCCCGTTTTGCCCCGGATGCCGCCACCCGGGGAGCGGTGCTCGTCGTCGCCGCGTCGATGCGCCCGGATGACGCGCGTGTACCGTGGCTGAGGGTGTCGGATGCCCGGGTAGCGTTGGCCGAGCTGGCCGCCGCGTTCTACGGCGACCCGAGCGGAGACCTCACCGTGGTGGGGGTCACCGGGACCAACGGCAAGACGACCACGACCTTTTTGCTTTCGGCCATCTTCGATGCGGCAGGGTGGCCGTGCGGCCGGATTGGGTCGGTCGGGTACCACACCGGACGTCGAGTGGAAGTGGCCGAGCGCACGACGCCGGAGGCGCCGGCGATACAGGCGCTGTTGCGCGAGATGGTCGACAACGGGCGAACCACGTGTGCCATCGAGGTGTCGTCGCACGCGCTTTCCATGCGACGTGTGGACCAGGTTCAATTCGCCGCCGCGGTGTTCTCGAATCTGACGCGAGACCATCTCGACTACCACCCGGACATGCAGGACTACTTCGCCACAAAGCGGCGGCTGTTCGACCTGCGGCGGCCGGGTGCGCCCGCCATCGTGAATCTCGATGATCCCTATGGCGTCGAGTTGGCGGGCACGGTCGATCACCTGATGACCTATGCCATCGACTCGGCGGCGGACGTGACTCCCGAGCACCTCGAGATGACGCTGTCCGGATCGTCCATGGACGTGTGCACGCCTCGCGGACGTCTCCGGATTCGGTCCGATCTGCCGGGGAGACTCAACGTCTACAATATCCTCGCGGCGGTGGCGGCGGCGGTGGCCTTGGAGGTGTCGTTCCCGGCGATCGAGCGGGGGGTAGCCGGGCTGGACGGGGTGCCTGGACGATTCGAGGTCGTCTCCACAGCGGATGACGACGTGATCGTCATCGTCGATTTTGCCCACACGGACGACGCGCTCCGAGCGGTGCTGACGGCCATTCGCGCTCTGAGTCCGCACCGCGTCATCAGCGTCTTCGGGTGCGGCGGCGATCGGGACGCCGCCAAGCGACCACTGATGGGCGCCGTCGCGGCCCGACTCAGCGACCTGGTGGTGGTGACTTCGGACAACCCGCGGTCCGAGGACCCGGACGACATCATCGCGGAGATTCGACTCGGAATGGAGTCGCCCTCGGACGCTGACCAGTTCAGGCATAGGGGCATCGCGGACCGAGCCGCGGCGATCGAGTACGCGGTTCGGCAGGCCGAGCCGGGAGACGCCGTCGTCATCGCGGGCAAGGGGCACGAGAGCCACCAGCTGACCGGTGACGAGCGCCGGCCGTTCGACGACCGAAGCGTGGCGCGTGGGGCGCTTGGTCGAAGACGAGCCGGTATCGGGTGGGCCTGATCCGAACGAGGGAGCCGACGCAGGAGACTGGCACGGGCATTGGTGCAGGACATGGACGAACGACTCCCCCTCACACTCGGGACCCTCGCGCGCGCGGTCGACGGCCGGCTGTGCGCGGGTGAGCCCTCGGTCGTGGTCCGGGGGCTGTCGATCGACTCGCGGTCGCTCAACGCGGGCGACTTGTTCGTTGCCATTCGGGGCGATCGGTTCGATGGGCACACCTTCGTCGCCGACGCCCTCGCGCGTGGAGCGGTGGGCGCGCTCGTGAGCGACGAGACTGCGCTGGGACCGTCTCCCGAGGTCGGGCTGGTGGTGGAGGACACGTTACGCGCGCTTCAGATGGTGAGCCGCTATGTCCGTCGGGCGTCGGGTGCCACGGTCGTCGCCATCACCGGCAGTGCGGGGAAGACGACGACCAAAGAACTGACGGCGGCGGCCTTGACGTCGAGCTACCAGGTGTTTCGGAGTCGTGGCAACTTGAACAACCACATCGGTCTTCCGCTCTCACTGCTTGAGTTGCAGGCTCGGCCAGAGATTGCGGTCGTGGAACTGGGGATGAACGCGCCCGGAGAAATCAGCCGCCTGATAGCACTGGCCGAGCCGGAGTTGCGGGTTTGGACAAATGTGGCGGAGGTTCATTCGGCGTTCTTCCCGTCGATCGAAGCCATCGCGGACGCCAAGGCGGAGGTACTCGAGGGAGCCACGGCCGAGACGGTCGTCGTGGCGAACGCCGATGACCCACGGGTGATGGCTCGCCTTGCTGGTGTGCCGGCGCGTGTGGCCACGTTCGGGGTTGGCGGGGACGCGGACGTCACGGCGACCGAAGTCGAGGAGCGCGGGCTCGATGGCACCCGGGCGTTGGTGCGGACACCGGTCGGCCCGGCGCGGGTCACGACACCGCTCCTCGGACGGGGCAACCTGGCCAACGTGTTGGCCGCGATGACTGTGGCCATTCAGTTGCAGGTCCCCCCGGCGGCGGCGGCTGAGCGAGTGGCCATGGTCGAGGCACCACCCGGGCGAGGGCAGATTCATCGGTTATCGCACGGCGTGGTCGTAGTCGACGACTCGTACAACGCCAATCCGACGGCGGTGAACACCGCGGTGCTGACTCTCGCGCGCGACCGGCGGGACGGACGGCGAGTCGCGGTGTTGGGAGAGATGTTGGAGCTGGGCCGTCGAGCCACCCCGCTGCATGTGGAGACTGGACGCGTAGTTGCGGCCGCTGGCGTGGGACTGCTCGTGACGGTCGGTGGCGAGCCGGCGCGCGCGCTCGGACAGGCAGCCATCAACGCGGGTCTCAGCTCGGGGGACGTGCTGCACTGTGAGGACAGCGAAAGCGCGGCGACTCGGTTGGGTCCTTTGGTGCGGGACGGGGATCTGGTGCTGGTCAAGGGGTCACGCGGGGTACGGACCGAAGCCGTCGTAGCCCGACTCGTGGAGGAGTGGACCTGATGCTCTTCCACCTGTTGTACCCACCGGTCAACGTGGTTCAGTACATCACGTTCCGGACGGCAGCCGCGGGGTCGACCGCGTTCCTGATCAGCCTGCTGATGGGACCCTGGATGATCCGCACACTGCGCGAGTTCCAGATCGGGCAAGTGGTGCGAGACGAGCTCTCGGAGACCCACCAGATGAAGGCGGGCACGCCGACGATGGGCGGGCTGCTCATTCTCGCCGCGGCGCTCGTGCCGACCCTCCTGTGGGGCGACCTGACCAACACGTATGTGTGGGTGGCGATGTTGTCGACCGCGGCGTTCGGGTGCGTGGGATTCCTGGATGACTATCTGAAAATCGGGCGCAAGAACCACCACGGCCTGCTGCCGCGGTACAAGCTGGTCGGCCAGGGTGTGGTCGGCGTGGCGGTTGGTCTCGCGCTGTTGTGGTTGAACAGCCAAGGGATGTACAGCACGGAGCTGTTCTTCCCGTTCTTGAAGTGGCTCACCCCGGATCTGGGGTGGCTCTATGTGCCCTTCGCCGTGCTGGTGCTGGCCGCGTCCTCGAACGCGGTCAATTTGACCGATGGACTCGACGGGCTCGCGATCAGCATCTTCACCGTAGCTGCCGCCGCCCTCACCGCGCTTGCCTACGTCACCGGACACGCTATCTTTGCTGACTATCTGCTGCTGGCCCACGTAGCACCGGCGGCCGAGTTGACCATCTTCTGCGGCGCCCTCGTCGGCGCGGGGCTCGGTTTTCTCTGGTACAACTCCTATCCCGCTGAGCTGTTCATGGGGGATGTCGGGTCGTTGGCCTTGGGCGGTGCCCTCGGCACGGTGGCGCTTCTCATCAAGAAGGAACTCCTGTTGCCGATCGTTGGCGCAGTGTTCGCCATCGAGCTCCTCTCTGTCGTTATCCAGGTCGGGTCATTCAAGCTCACCGGACGACGGGTGTTTCGGATGGCGCCGCTGCATCACCACTGCGAGCTCATCGGGTGGAGCGAGCCCAAAGTGATCAGCCGCTTCTTGATCCTGGCGGTGGTGTTCGCCTGTTTCAGTCTCGCGACCTTGAAACTGCGATGACCGAATTTTCCGTGCGTGGGGCGAACGTCGTGGTGGTGGGTGCCGCTCGCAGTGGCGTCGGCGCCGCGCGGCTGCTGGCTGGGCGCGGGGCGCACGTCACGCTGACAGAACAGCGCCGCGAAGTTGACGCCGAGGTCCGGCGCCTGACGGACGACGGCGTCGAGTTGGAACTGGGCCGCCACGACCCGGAAACGATGTCGCGCGCGGATCTCGTCGTGCTCAGTCCCGGGGTACCCCCGACGCTGGCGGTGCTGGATGTGGCTCGGAATCACGGCGCGCCCGTCATCAGTGAGATCGAACTGGCGTCGCGATGGTTGCGCGGCCGGGTCGTGGCGGTCACTGGCACGAAGGGCAAGTCGACAACGACGGTGCTGCTTGGGCGGATGCTGGAGGCAGGGGGGCGGTCGGCGTTGGTCGGCGGCAATGTCGGCACGGCGCTGAGCACGCAGGTCGAGCACTCGACACCGGATGCGATTCATGTGGTCGAGGTCTCCAGTTTTCAGCTCGAACTCACCACGACCTTCCGGCCTTGGATTTCGGTGTTCTTGAATCTGCACACCGACCATCTCGATCGCCACGATCGGCCGGAAGCATATGCGGCGGCCAAGGCCCGAATTTTCGCCAATCAGGGACCGTCGGACACCCTCGTGGTCAACGCCGACGACCCGGAAGTGTTGAGTCTGACTCGCGGGAGCCGTGCGTCGCGTGTGGCGTACGCGGTCACGGCCCCGCTCGAGGATGGGGTCGTCGTGGATGGCGACGTCATCGTACGGCGTACCCCGACCGGCGCCGAGCCGCTGGTGCCGCTTTCGGCGGTGCACTTGCTCGGGGACCACCTGCTCAGCGACGTCGTCGCGGCCACCGCCGTCGCCCACCGAGTCGGCGTCTCGGCCGGGACGATGACCGCGGCCGTCGACCGTTTTCCCGGGCTCGAACATGCGCTTGAGCCCGTAGGCGAGGTAGCCGGCGTGCGCTTTGTCAACGATTCCAAGGCCACCAACGTCGAGGCGGCCAGATGCGCGTTGGAAAGCTGTGGGCGCCAGCTCGTCGTCATCATGGGTGGGCGATTCAAGGGGGGAGACCTGGGCGTGTTGGCGCCGCTGCTCGCGTCGCGGGCTGATGCTGTGGTCGCGCTTGGCGAAGCGCGCGACCGAATTCTGGACGCCTACGGCGCAGTGGTGCGGGTCGTCGAGGTTGAGTCGCTCGGAGACGCAGTGTCTGTGGCCTACGGGCTCGCGTCCCACGGCGGCACGGTGTTGCTGGCGCCCGCCTGCGCCAGCCTGGACATGTTCGAGGACTATGCCGAACGCGGCAGGTTGTTCAAGCAGGCGGTTGGTCGTCTGCGGGAGGACGTGAGGACGCGCGCGCGAATGAGCTGACCACTTCTGGGCGTCGAGGCGCGGAGGGCTCCGACACCCGGAACGGCCATCGTGTTTGTCGCACGGGTCCCGCAGGACACGCGTAAGCAGTGAGCAGTCATCAGTTGGGTGGCGGCGGTGAAGAGTCGGCCGCTGGGAACGCAGGCTGACTCGGTCTGCGAGGTTGATGTCTTCACCCCGCGCCTGGCTGATGACTGCTCACTGCTCACGCGCCTGGTCCGAATCGGGTCGTAACCAGTATGTCGGGTCGACGCGGCCCGACCTTTAGTGTCGCGTCGGGCCGGTCGGTCGACGTCGGGTTTCCAGATCGCGCGCGAGCGCGACCGCACATGTGGGCGCCACAGGTTTTCGAGTATGGCCAGAACGCTGAAGTCAGACAAGCTCTTATTTCTGGCCACACTCCTCCTGGTTTGTGTCAGCGTCGTGATGGTGTACAGCGCCTCGGCATTCTTGGCCGTGGACAGGTTTCAACAGCCGCCGTACTTCTTCTTGTTCAAACAGGTCACCTGGGCCGCGATCGGACTCTGCGTGCTGAGCGTAGCCATGCGGGTCGACTACCGCATCTTGAAACAGCCGATGGTGATCTGGACGGCGGTGGGTGTCTGCACGGTCGCCCTCGTGCTGGTCTTCTTCTTCCCGGCAGTCAATGGGACCCGTCGATGGTTTTCGCTGGGGGGTATCGGCGTGCAGCCGTCGGAGCTCGCCAAGGTCGCGGTGATCATTTTCACCGCGTCACTGCTCGAGCGTCGAATGGACGCCATCGATCGCGTTGCCTACGCGTTGGGGCCGATCGTCCTGGTCACCGGGGTGATCTGCGGTCTGATCGTGCTGGAGCCGGACTTCGGGACGGCATTCACGGTGCTCACGATCGTCGGGATCATGGTCTTCGCGGCTGGCCTGCACTACCGGTATCTGTTCGGATTGGTACTGGTGATGGCGCCACTGTTGTTCGTGGTGCTGGTGAGCGCCGAGTATCGGCTGCGACGACTCCTGGCATTCCTCGACCCCTACGCGGACCCACTCGGCGACGGCTTTCAGATCATCCAGTCACAGATTGCCGTCGGCACCGGTGGGTTGTTCGGCCAGGGGTTGATGGCCGGCGTGCAGAAGCTGTTCTATCTGCCGGCTCCACACACCGATTTCATCTACGCCGTGATCGCCGAGGAGACTGGCCTTCTGGGCGCATCGGCCATCCTCGCCTGCTTCGGCATCATCGTCTGGCGCGGTTTGCGGGTGACCGCGACGGCGCCCGACCGGTTCGGGTCGTTTCTTGCCCTGGGACTCACCATGATGGTGGCGTTTCAAGCGTTCGTAAATATCAGTGTCGTGTTGGGGATGATGCCAACCAAGGGGATCCCGCTGCCGTTCGTCAGTTCCGGCGGGTCGTCGTTGTTAATCAGTCTCCTCGGCATGGGCATCCTGCTGAACGTGTCAGAGCACGCCTCGGCGGACGTATGAGCCTGAACCGATGCAGCCACGTCGGCGAGCCAGATGACCGATCGACCACCCTGTGTCCTGTTGTGCGGCGCGGGTACCGGAGGACATCTCTACCCCGGCATTGCAGTAGCACAGGAACTTCGTCGGCGACACCCAACCGCGCGCGTCGTGTTTGCCGGTACCGGACGGGCTCTGGAAACGAGGGCGGTGGGACGCGAGGGCTTCGAACACGAGCGAGTGCGCAGCGCTGGGCTCAAGGGGAAGTCGGTCGGCGCGCTGATTCGCGGTCTCGGGTTGCTACCGGTGAGCGTCTGGGATGCGTGGCGCGTACTGTTGCGGGTGAAGCCGGATCTGGTCATCGGCCTGGGTGGCTACTCAGCCGGGGCGGTCGTGCTGATGGCAGCGTGTCGTCGGACGCCGACGCTGGTACTCGAGCAGAACGCGTTGCCTGGCCTGACGAATCGGCTGCTGGCTCGAGTCGTGACGGCGGCGGCGGTTTCGCACGATGTGGCGCTGGCGTATTTCCGCGGGAAGGGCTTTGTCAGCGGCAATCCGGTGCGAGTCGGCTTCGCGGCGGCGACGCCAAGACCCAGTTCCCGGGCCCGCGCGCATCTGCTGGTGATCGGGGGGTCGCAGGGCGCCCACGCCATCAATGTGGCCATGATGGGCGCCGCGCGAGCGTTCGCGGCAGAGGCCGACAGGCTCGCCGTGACACATCAGACCGGCGAACGGGATTGCCCGGACGTTCGGCGGACCTACGACGAGGCTGGGTTGGTGGCGCGAGTCGAGCCGTTTTTTCCGGAGATGGTCGAGCTGATGGGTGATGCCGACATCGTCGTCTGCCGGGCGGGCGCGACCACGCTGGCCGAGCTCGCCGCCGTGGGGCGTCCGGCGGTGCTGGTGCCGCTGCCTGGTTCGGCCGACGGTCACCAGCGTGCGAACGCCGAAGTGGCGGCGCGCGATGGAGCGGCAGAACTCCTGCTGCAGCAGGAGCTGACCGGTGAGACCTTGGTGGAGCGAGTGCTCGCACTCGTGCGAGACGAGGCGCGTCGCCAACGTATGGCTGCCGCGGCTCGGTCGCTAGCGCGGCCAGACGCGGCCAGCCTCGTGGTTGACCGCGTCGAACAGCTCGCACGGTGGTGATCGACAGCACGACCAGAGCTGGTATGGACCATGGTCAGCCGACGGCACGACCGGAAGAGCACGGCCTGCCTGCGAACGTGCGCCGGGTGCACTTCGTGGGTGTGGGTGGCGTCGGAATGAGCGGTATCGCCGTGATGATGAGCGCGCTCGGATACGAGGTCACTGGTTCCGACCTGGCGGCGTCAGCTGCGACGACGGGTCTGCAGGAGCGTGGAGTCGAAGTGCACACCGGGCATGACGCGCGTTGGGTTGGTCACGCGGACGCGGTCGTGGCCTCGGCCGCCATTCCTCACGAGAACCCAGAGCTTCGTGAGGCGCGTCGTCGCCGGCTGCCAGTGCTGTGTCGCGGCGCGATGCTGGCTGGCCTCGCTCGGTCCCGGTCCACCATCGCCGTCACGGGGACGCACGGCAAGAGCACGACATCCTCGATGGTGGCCGTGATGCTCGCCGAGTGCGGGCTTGACCCGTCCGCTCTGATTGGGGCGCGGGTTGGGGTGTTCGGCAGCAACGCTCGCGTCGGGCAGGGACGCCACTTCGTGGTAGAGGCGGACGAGAGCGAGCGTTCATTGCTGGAGCTGACGCCCCATGTTGCCGTCGTGACCAACCTCGAAGAGGAGCACCTCGACCACTACGGCACCTTTGACGAACTTTCGAACACCATCGTCGACTTTGCCAACCGCGTCATCCCGACCGGGGCGGTCGTGCTGTGCGCCGACGACCCCGCGCTGGCCGGATTGCGCTCCCGGGTCGACCGGCGCGTGGTGACATACGGTCTGGATGTCGATGCCGACATCATGGGCGACGATGTCGTCTGCGCCGCGACCGGCTCTCGTTGTCAGGTGCGCGACGCTCGCTCGGGGAACGTCCGGGTCACGCCACTGACGATCGCGGTGGCCGGTCGGCACAACCTCCTCAACGCGCTGGCCGCGTTCGCCGTCGGCCTGGAGGCGGGGCTCGAACCGCATCAGGTGGCGACCGCGTTGGCCACGTTTACCGGCATCGACCGTCGGTTCCAATTGAAGGGGGAGACCGGTGGGGTTCGCGTGGTCGACGACTACGGGCACCACCCGACCGAGATTGCGGCGGTAATAGCGACCGCCCGTGCGCAAGGTCCGCGCCGTCTCATCGCGGTCTTCCAGCCCCACCGGTATTCGCGGACGTCTCGGTTGCTTCGGGACTTCGCCCGGGCCCTCGCGGTCGCCGATATCGTGGTGCTCACTGCCATCTTTCCGGCCGGAGAAGAACCTGTCCCGGGGGTCACGGCTGAGCGCCTGGCCGAGGTCCTGCGCGAGATCGGCGCGGATCCTGTCCACTGCGTAGCGACCCTTGCCGATGCGGTGCCGCTGCTGACCCGGCTCGTCCGGGCCGGGGATCTCGTGCTGACACTGGGGGCGGGGTCGATCGGTGGTCTGGGGGACCGACTGGTGTCAGCCATTCGTCAGGCCCCACCACCGCTGCCCGAGGCCGGGAGTCCGGAGACCGCATGACCGTCCACACCCAGACGGACAAACGTTTCCGGCGGTCACAGCATCCGACCCGACGGCCCAGGCGTGCCGTCCGGCGATGGTGGCGCATCGCGCGTGGAGTGAGCGTCGCGGCCGGGGTGGCCTTCGGGGGTTATCAGGCCGCGGTGCTCTTGATGGTTGCATCGTTCCTGTCGGTCGATGACATCGTGGTCCATGGGCTCGACCAGCTGTCGGAGGGTGAAGTGCTGGCGCTCGTGGCCGGGCTTCGCGGCGAGAACATCTTGACGGTCGACCTCGAACTACACCGAAGGCGGCTCGTGACGTCGCCCTGGCTACGCGACGGGACCCTCAGGCGCATTCTGCCGTCGACGATCGAAGTGCAGGTGACGGAGCGCGCCCCGGTGGCGCTCGCGCGTCTGGGCGAGCGGCTCTATCTCGTCGACGACAACGGGACGGTCATCGACGAATATGGGCCGCGTTTTGTCCGATTTGATCTGCCCATCGTCGGGGGGCTCACGATACGTGGAACCGATGGACGCACGGTCGATACGAGTCGCATGGCGCTGGCGACTCGTCTGCTGAATCAGCTTTCCGCACGGCCGGACGTACTCGATTCGATCTCGGAAATTGACGTAACCGATCCCTACGACGCCGTGGTGCTGCTGAACGACGACCCGGCTTTGCTACATCTGGGGGGCGACCACTTTCTCGAGCGGCTGCGGTCGTACGCCGAGCTCGGCCCGACGCTGCGGGAGCGAGTGCCGAATATCGACTACGTCGATCTGCGTTTCGACCAGCGCGTATACGTGGGGCCGGCCGGTGACTCCCGCGGAGTGGGCAGAGAGCAATTTGAGCGAGCGGTTCGGGAGCCGGACGTCAACGAGTGACATGTATTCGCGATGACTCGGACACGGCATCGGATTGAGCGGGACGTGGCGGCACACCGCCGCGGACGGAGGACGCGTGGGACGTAAGGAACACTATCTCGTCAGTCTTGATGTGGGCACCTCCAAAATGGCGGCCATTGTGGCCGAAGCCACCGATGACGGAGGGCTAGACATCATTGGCATCGGGGTCGCCGAGGCCCAAGGAATCCGTCGCGGTGTCGTGGTGAATCTGGAGGCCGCCGTGGAATCGATCAAGAAGGCGATCGAGGAGGCGGAGCTGACGGCCGGAGTCGAGATCGACTCCGTGCACCTGGGCTTGTCGGGGGCGCATCTGAAGGCGTTCAACAGTCGAGGCGTGGTGGCCGTGGCTGGCAAAAACCGGGAGATCACGCGGGAAGACGTCCGACGGGCCATTGACGCGGCCAAAGGTGTGGCATTGCCCACCGGCCGCGAAATTCTGCATGTCCTGCCCCAGGACTTCGTCGTCGACGACCAGGACGGCATCGGCGCGCCGGTCGGCATGACCGGGACGCGTCTCGAGGTCAACGTGCACGTCGTGACTGGCAGTACGTCGTCCACCCAGAACATCGTGGCCTGTGTGAATCGCGCTGGGGTTGCGGTAGTCGACACCGTCATTGAGCAACTGGCGGCCAGTGAGTCGGTACTGACGGCCGACGAGCGGGAGTTGGGGGTCGCGTTGGTCGACATCGGCGGCGGTACGACGGACTTGGCGATTTTCGAACGAGGCAGCCTCTGGCACACCGGAGTCGTCACCATGGGCGGTAATCACTTTACCAACGACATCGCGGTCGGGTTGCGCACCCCGATTCCCGACGCGGAAAAGACCAAGCGACGCAGCGGATGCGCGTTGTCTTCTCTGGTGGGTGAAGACGAAACGATCGAGGTGGCCAGCGTCGGTGGCCGCCAGCCTCGGATCATGTCACGCCGCATTCTGTCTGAGATCCTCCAGCCACGGGCCGAAGAGATTTTTCACGCGCTCTGGGATGAAATCCGACGCGCGGGCTACGAGCGCTCACTGCACTCGGGCATCGTGCTGTGCGGTGGCGGCGCGCTGTTGGACGGGATGGCGGAGATCGCCGAGCAGATCTTCGATTTGCCAATACGACGCGGGTGCCCGGTCGATGTGGGCGGGCTCACCGACCATGTGAACAGTCCGTCGTTCGCGACGGGGGTGGGGCTGGTGAAATACGCCAACCGCAATCAGTTACAGGAGCTTAACCGGCGGGCGGCTGGGGCGGGCGCCCTAGGCAGTCTGTCTGGACGGCTTCGTGGGTTGTTCAAGGATTTCTTCTGAGTCGGCTCCCATGTGACCGGGAGCTAGTGCACTGTGCAATGGATCGAACAAGGAGGGTAGATGGAGCCTTCAGCATTGACTGACCGAGCCGATGACCTGCGAGTGCGTCTCGCCACCGAACCTCACACCAATCCCCGATTGACGATCGAGGACGCTGGGCATATGGGTGCTCGCATCAAGGTTGTGGGTGTCGGGGGCGGCGGTAGCAACGCCGTCAATCGGATGATGCGCTCCGGCCTCGATGGGGTCGAGTACATCGGAGCCAATACCGACGCCCAAGCGTTGAGTCATTGTGCGGCACCGTTGTGTCTTCAACTCGGTGGGAAGCTCACCAAGGGACTCGGCGCCGGCGCCGACCCGAACATCGGTCGAGAGGCGGCGCTCGAAGACACCGACCAGATCATCTCCGCGCTCGACGGGGCCGACATGGTGTTCGTCACCACCGGTCTGGGTGGGGGGACTGGCACCGGCGCGGCCCCGGTCATCGCGAACCTCGCCAACGAACTTGGCGCGCTCACGGTGGCGGTTGTGACCAAGCCGTTTGCATTCGAGGGACGGCGCCGCGCCAAACAGGCTGAGCGCGGGCTCGAGGAGTTGCGTGAGGCGGTAGATACGGTCATCACGATCCCGAACGAACGCCTGTTGGCCATGACGGACCGGTCAACCACGCTATCGGACGCCTTTGCGTTGGCCGACGATGTCCTGCGGCAGGCCATTCAGGGCATCTCGGACCTGATTCTGGTTCCTGGACTGATCAATCTCGATTTCGCCGACGTGACAACCATCATGTCTGGCATGGGGCTGGCTATCATGGGCACGGGGGTCGGCTTCGGAGACACCAAGGCCGTCGACGCGGCGACGCAGGCCATCTCGAGCCCGCTCCTCGAGGATGCCTCAGTCGACGGCGCCCGCGGTGTCATCATCAATGTCACTGGTGGCTCCGACCTCTCGCTGATCGAAGTCAGCGAGGCCACCACCATCATCCACGCCGCGGCACACGAGGACGCCAACATCATCTTCGGTGCCGTCGTCGACCCGGCCATGGATGGCCAGGTCAAGATTACGGTCATCGCGACCGGGTTCGACCGCGAAGGGGCCGAGCCAGGGGAGGAGCGCGGAACGGCGAAAACCCCGGTCGACCTCCAGCGATATGCATCCTGGCAGCAGGAAGAGCCTCAGGAGCAGGCTGCGGGAGGCGGCGCCCGGTTTACTGTTTCCCGTCGTCCGCTGATCGAGTTGCCGATACCCGAGCCGGTTGGGGCTGACCATGCCGGCGATGCGCTACTCGACCTCGATGGCGGCGAGACGTCCGAATTCGATGTGCCCGCGTTTCTGCGACAGCGCGCGGAGTAGACGTCCGGCGGGTCATTCGGGTTCTAACCGGTCATGCGGAGCGGTGCTGGTCCGCGAAAGCGGCCAGCAGCGCGGCACGCAAGGCGTCTGGTGTCTGTGTCTCGCCGGTCGGTCTGAGCAGCGTGAAGGTTCGGCGCTCGCCGTTGACCACGTACTGCGTGGCCGGCAGACTCACGCTGGGGCGCTTGTGGCCTCGCCCCTCCCAGACCGTGAATCCGAGCAGTTTCAGGCCCTCCAATGCTCCCGACGTGAAGTGCAATTCGATGTCGGCCAGTTTCCCGGCCGGTGCGCCGCGGTCTGCTGGCATGAATCTCACCGCGACCAGTTCGTCCAATTGAGTCATCTGTGCGCCCCCGTGATTGCGCTGGTTGAGCGGTCCGGGTTGAACCAAGTCGATGGGCCGCACCACTCGGGCGTGCAAGCCTCTGGCCACACGCGGAAACGCGACCTGAACATCAGATAAGATGTTCTAAATAAATAAGTTGCGTACTTTCCAGCGGTAGGTTTGTTGCGGTGGGAACTATCGAGGATGACAACCAGCGGTTCCGAGGGGGGAACTGGGGGTTCTACGGTCACAGGGGACTAGCGTGCGTCAACCGTCGTGGCGGCCGCCGGCTTCGCGTTGGGATCGTAGTACAGGATTCGTTTGCAACTGTCACACTGAATCAACTCGGTGTTCAGGAGGATCTGGTTGAAGACCTGAGGACGCAGTCGCACGTTGCAGAGTGTGCACAGTCCGTTGCGAGCCTCGACCACAGCAATACCCTGCCGCTGCTTGGAAATACGCTCGAAGAGCGCCTGGGCCGGGGCGCCGATAGTCTCGGTCAGTGTGGTGCGTTGGCCGGCGGTACTGGCGCGCGTCCGTTCAAGCTCGACGCGTTCGGCCTCGAGGGCCGCTTTCGTCTGTTCGATGTCAGCGCGACTCGCCGCGAGCGCTGCGTCGGCGGCGGTAACCGCGGCGGTGAGGTCGTCGAGTTCCAACATGTGTTCGAGGATGGTGTTTTCGTGCTCCTGCACGTTCGCTTCAGCTGTGGCGATCTCATGTTGCACCGCCGTGTACTCCTTGTTGGTCTTGACCGCCATGAGCTGCTCTCTGAACCTGGACAGTCGTGTTTGCACGGCCGCCAGCGTCTTTTCGACCGCTGAACGCTCGCCTTTCTTGTCGCTCAAACGGGCATTGGCGTCGTCGACCGCCGCCGCACCGGCGGTCAGCTGAGCGTCGAGGGCCTCGATGCGCGAGGGGATCGCTTCGACGATGCGCGTCGCGTCGGATGCCGCGTTGTCGAGCTGTTGCAATCGGATCAGCCGTTCGAGGTCTGGGAACATCGTGAGTCAGGTCTCCACAGGTTCAGGCCCAGAGGCGGGACCCGAACAAAAAAAACCCCGCCGGTTGGCGGGGTATGAGTAAGTCGGCGAATGTCGACCGCGCCGGCCGGGAACGCAGGTCAGCCACGCGGTAAGCCGGCCTGCCGGCCGGTCGCGCTCCTTGGCGCCCACGTAACTGGCGGGGCCGGAACGCGATGCGGTCTGTGCGTGCGATGTCCATCTCGACTCGTGTCATGTGGTGGGCCCACCAGGATTCGAACCTGGGACCGACCGGTTATGAGCCGGCGGCTCTGACCGCTGAGCTATGGGCCCGATCCTGTCAACTTCACGCTTTGTCGCCGCCGGCCCGGTCCGGAGCAATCCGACATCTGGCCGCCGATCCACTCAGTCTGGCTGCAGCGGCTCGTCGGTCTCGTCTCCGAACGACTACGTGCCTTCCAGAAACGCGCGCAGGCGACGACTGCGCGACGGGTGGCGGAGCTTGCGTAGCGCTTTGGCCTCGATCTGGCGGATGCGTTCGCGGGTGACCGCGAAGTTCTGTCCCACTTCTTCGAGCGTGTGTTCGCTACCGTCTCCGACCCCGAACCGCATCTTGATCACTTTCTCTTCGCGCGGCGTCAACGTACGCAGCACGTTTTCGGTCTGCTCCTTGAGGTTGAGATTGATCACGGCGTCGGCCGGTGAGACCTCCTGGCGGTCTTCGATGAAATCTCCGAGATGGCTGTCTTCCTCTTCTCCGATCGGTGTTTCTAGCGAGATCGGTTCCTGGGCGATCTTCAGAACTTTGCGAACCTTCGCCACCGGGATGTCCATCCGCTGTGCGATTTCCTCTGACGTGGGCTCGCGGCCGAGCTCCTGGACGAGCGCGCGAGACGTACGAATCAGCTTGTTGATGGTCTCGATCATATGGACCGGAATACGAATCGTGCGCGCCTGATCGGCGATGGCGCGGGTGATCGCCTGCCGGATCCACCAGGTGGCGTAGGTTGAGAATTTGTAGCCGCGGCGATATTCGAACTTGTCGACCGCCTTCATCAGACCGATGTTGCCCTCCTGAATCAGATCGAGGAATTGCAAACCGCGGTTCGTGTATTTTTTTGCGATCGAGACGACAAGACGGAGGTTGGCTTCGACCAGTTCCTTCTTGGCAAGTTCGGCCAGCAGCTCGCCGCGCATGATGCTGTACAGCGTCCGTTCCAGTGACGGCGCCGATTGCTCGAGCTCCTCGGCGCGGGCCCGGATCTCCGCCCGCAACTCACGTTGGCGTCGCGTAATGCGACGTTTGTCTTCTTCTTTGATCTTGCGCCGTGTCTTGAGTTTTAGTTGGCGGTCCAGACGGTCGATCTCTCGTTGCCGCTCCAGCACGCCTTCGGCGGCCGCCTTTACCTCATCGATCAGACGACGTTTGACAGGCTCCGTGAACTCGATGTCGCGGATCAATCCTGACAGTTTAGCCTGGGCCCTCAGCAGGTTGCGGTAGTTCCGCCG